>NZ_JAKMRM010000019.1:0-14065 GCF_025772105.1 Campylobacter sp. IFREMER_LSEM_CL1846
TTCTATATTTTCTTCTATATTTTCTTCTATATTTTCTTCTATATTTTCTTCTATATTTTCTTCATGTAAATCATCTAGCAATGTCAACTCATCTTCATCTTTTTTTTCATCTACTAATACATCTGTTGTTTCAGGCATATTGTCAGCTTTTAATTCATCATCTAAATTCTCTTCAAAAAATTCTTCTTGCAAACTTAAATCATCTTCACTTAAACTCTCTTCATGCTCAGACAAGTCAATACCGGCTAAAAGTTCATTTCCATCTAAAGGTGTATCTTTATCAATTAAAACATCATCGTCAAAATTTAATTCATCTTCTTCTAAAGTATTATTTTTATCTTCTTCTAAAGTTTTTTCACCACCTAAAAGCTCTATAAAGTCAGTTGGTAAAAAAGGTTTATATAAACATTCTACGCCTTCTACTTGCTCTTGATTTCTAGGTAATAAACAAATCAACCTATTACATTTGCTTTTTAAATCATCTAAATTAGCTTCAATATCATGATCTATGATAATAACATCATAAAATTCTCCAAGCTCCTCAGTATTTGTAATTTCTTCAAAATCATAACCTAATTTTTGAACCCCTAAACTGATTAGCTTTGAAACAGCCGTATTAGAATTTATCAGCAAAACCTTCATCTGTCATCTCCCAAAATTAAAGAAATATCTTATTTTAAAACATTTTTAATTATTTAATGCTTATATATTAAAAAATAACAACTCCATATGCTCAAAACTTTTTACTATTAAATTTTTAAAATACTGCATCATAATAAGCAAAATAGCAATAAGCACCGCAAAAGACAAGAATATCTTAATAGGATACCCCACTACCAAAAGATTAAACTGAGGCATAGTTTTCATAAGCATACCAAAAATCACATCTGATAATAAAGATATAGCCAAAACTGGAAAGGCCATAGAAAAACCAAGTACAAAAATATTTACCATGGCTTTATTTAAATAAAGCATTAAATTTTCATGTGGATAAAACCCACCTAAACTAATGTATTCTAGCGAATTAGATATAAAAAGTAAGACTAAATGATGTCCATCAAAGGCTAAAAATACAAGTAAAGCTAATAAATTTAAAACTTGTGAGATTACAGGTGTGTTTGTACCAGTTGTAGGATCCATAACACTAGCCATAGAAAATCCCATGGTAAAAGAAACCTGCTCACCTGCCATTTGTAAAATAGCAAAAGTCATTTGCAAAATCAACCCTGCCATCATACCAAAAAGCACTTCACTTAAAAGATATAAAATAAAAAAAGAATCAGGTGTATTACCCTCAAGCTTTGCTAAAGGATATAAAAACATTGTTAAAAATAAAGCTAAGGTTGTTTTTACCACCAAAGGTATACTATTGTGAGAAAAAAAAGGAAAAAAAACTATTAACCCACTCATTCTAGCAAACAAAAGCATGAAAATAACTACATTTTCATCGCCTAAATATCTAACAAATTCCATAGTTACTTAAGTGAAAAACCTTGTCGCATTTTTTAGTAAGCTCTTGATCATGCGTAACAAAAATCAAAGCTGCGTTATTTTTCTTGATATAATCAATCAAAATATCCATTACATTTAATGCATTTTTAAAATCTAAATTTCCGGTAACTTCATCAGCAAAAATAATCTTTGGCTTTTTGCTTAAAACCCTAGCTATGCTTACTCTTTGTTGTTGTCCACCGCTTAGCTTTGTGATTTTTTGATTCATTAAATCTGCAATATCAAGTTTTTTTAATAATTCATAATCAATATTCTGTCCGCTTAAAACACTCGCAAGCTCTATATTCTCAAAAGCCAAAAAACCTTTAAACAAATAATGCATTTGAAAAATAATCCCAAAATCTTTTCTACGAATTTCTAGTAAAGCATCATCATTTAAACCGTATAAATCTTGATTATTATAAAAAACTTTTCCTGATTGAGGTTTTAATAAGGTAGATAAAATATGCAAAAGAGTGGATTTACCACATCCACTACTTCCGCATATTGCAATACTATCTTTTGCATTTACAGCAAAATTTAAATTTTCAAAAAGCGGAATATCAAAACTATGGCTTAAATTTTCCGCTTTTAAAAGTTCCATTTTTAACCAATTTGCGCAGCAACTTCAGCAGCAAAATCTTCAGTTTTCTTTTCTAGGCCTTCACCTACTTCAAAGCGAATAAATTCAACTATTTTGATAGTTCCACCTAGCTCTTTTTCTTTATCAGCAATTACTTGCTCGATAGTTTTTTTATCATCCATTACATAAAACTGACCCATTAAAGTAAGTCTGCTGTCAAGTTGAGAATTATCCGCAATAAAGCTATTTAACTTACCTGGGATAATATTAGGCCAAATTTTTTCTGGTTTTCCTTGTGCTTGAAGCTCAGCTTTAATAGCTTCTTCAGCTGCTTGAATTACCTCTTGAGTTAATTGTTTTCTACTTGCATATTTTGGAATTTTATGCTCTGGTTTATTAGGATCTTTTAATCTTCTTCTTTCTTCATTCTCTTTTTCTAACTCAGCAACTAAAGCTTTGTATTCATTTTCTACAAAATCCATATCAAGTTCTTCATAAGATAGATAACTAGGTTTCATTGCAGCAATATGCATACAAATATGCTTTAAAAATTCTCCACACTTGCTAGCCGTAGCTTCACTATCACAAGCTGCAGCAATAACCACACCAACACGACCATTAGTATGAATATAGCCATTTACTATGCCATTAGCACCTGCTTTTAAAGTAGCAAATCTTCTAACAACTAAATTTTCACCAATAGTTGCAATTTGGCTTTTTAAGTACTCTTCAAATTTAACACCATTAATCTCACTTGAATGTAATTCTTCAACATTTTGAAGACTCTTAGCTTGAATATGTGCTGTTGTATCTTTTGTTAACGCAATAAATTGTTCATTTTTAGCAACAAAATCTGTTTCTGAGTTAATTTCACTTACAGTTGCACATTTAAAATCATCACTTACTTTTACGCTTACTAAACCTTCAGCGGCTAAACGATCAGCTTTTTTATCAGCTTTTCCAAGTCCTTTTTCTCTTAAAAGTTGCACTGCTTTTTCAAAATCGCCATCTGTATCTTTTAAAGCATTTTTACAATCCATCATACCTGCGCCAGTACTTTCGCGCAGTTCTTTTACCATTTGTGCAGTGATTTCAGCCATTATTCTTTATCTCCTTCACTCATAGCTTCTTCTAAAACTTCTTTTTTTTCTTCTTCAGAAACAGGTTGTTCTTCATCAACTTCACCATCTTGCTCTCTTAATGCTTTACCTTCATTGATTGCTTCAGCCATTTCTTGGCAGAAAAGTTGAACCGAACGAATTGCATCATCATTCCCTGGAATTGGGAAATCAACTAAGTCAGGATCACAGTTTGTATCTAGTGGAGCAACTACAGGGATTTTTAATCTATTAGCTTCTTGAACTGCAATTTTTTCTTTAACAGTGTCAATAACAAAAATCATATCAGGTTGAGTTTTCATATATCTAATACCACCAAGATATGCTAGTAATTTTTCTTTTTTTCTAGTAAGCATTAGTGCTTCTTTTTTAGTTAAAAGCTTAATACTTCCATCTTCTTCCATTTTTTCTATAACTTCTAATTTTCTAATTGACTGGCGGATAGTTCCAAAGTTAGTCATCATACCACCAAGCCATCTGTGATTTACATAAGGCATACCGCATTTTTCAGCATATTCTTTAATCGCTCCACCAGCTTGTTTTTTAGTACCAACAAATAAAATTGTCTTACCTTCTGCTGCAGCATCACGAACGATATTATATGTATATCTAAAATATCTAAGTGTTTTTTGTAAATCAATTACGTAAATACCTTTTCTTTCACCAAAAATAAATTTTTTCATTTTTGGATTCCATCTTCTTGTTTGGTGTCCAAAGTGTACACCGCACTCTAATAAATCTCTCATGCTTACCATGAAATTCTCCTTGAAATAAAATAATTAGGTTTATTCCTCCGCATTCTTTAACCCATAAGCAACCTAATAAGGAAATTAATGCGTGTGAAATGAAAGAATATTATATCAAATTTTATTTTATATTTAGCTTATTATTGAAGAAAAAGAACGCCACGAGGCGTTCTTTGGGTAAATTAGTGTAGTTTAGACCAAACTGATCTTTTCCAACCTATAGCAAAAACACTTAAGATTGCAAAGAATATCATAATATAAATTCCTGTTTGTTCTCTTTCTTCTTTTTTACTGTCACCAACTTTTTCAAGATAACTAATAACTTGAGTTTGTGCTTTTTCATTCAGACCAACTCTTGGCATAGCAGTTCCATGAATTTTCTTTTGAGGCTCATTGATGAAGATTTCAAGATAATGCGCGCCTTTAGAACGAATCATCATAGATAGATCTGGAGGCGTCATTCCAAGATAATTTTTTAAATCACTCATATTTGAGCTTGAAACAAAGCCATCATATTTTACATCATGGCATCTTCCACAAGCATTTTCAAACGTATGTTTGTTTTTAGCAAAATCAAATTCTTTTGCAATTAAAGCTGTTTTTGCTTGCTCTGAAAGCTCTTGATTTTTAGCATATTTTTCTTCTAAATCAGCTTTTAATTTTGCATCAAATTCTTTTTCATATTCACTAGCTGTATTTTTAAAGAATGCAATTAAGTCTGCTAAATCTTGATTATCTTGTGCTTCATCGCCACTTAAAGGATAAGCAGGCATTAAGAATGGATTTTCATCATTGAATTTATGTGAAATTTGCAAAGCTTTAACCGGATCAATGATAAGTGCAGTTAAAAATTTCTCATCATAAATAGCACCCGCATCACTTAAATCAGGAGGTGTTACACCTAAAGAAGAATCTGTGATAGTAGCAGGAATTCCAGCGGCTTTTACACCATGGCATGCAATACAATTTCCTTCAAAAAGCTCTTTTCCTTTTTGTGCATTACCTTTACTAAAATCGATTTTTGCGATTTTTTCCCATAATTGCTTAGTAGCTTCTTCTTGGCTTTTAGCAAGCTCTAATGCTTTTTGAGCATTAGCTATAGCTTTTTCACTTCCTGAAGCATTAGCATCCATTGCTGCTTTTTCTTTTAAAGCAACTTCACCTTTGGTAAATTCTGCATCAGCTTTTGCAAAGTCAAAATTAACCGGAGTTGAAGGAGGATTCATCACTGAATGTGCATAAGGCTCAACCCCCCAATAAACTAAACCTGTGAAAAAGACAACTACAAAAAATATTTTTAATTCTCTCATTATTAGCCCCTTTTTCTTTCCATGATAGTAATAATTGGTAAGACTACTAACAATAATAGTAAAAATACCATAGAAGCATAAAATCCTATCCAAGCATTAATTCCTGTTGGAGGAAGCTTTCCATAAACTGTTAGTACAATTAAATCTATCAATAATACCCAAAACCATACAAAAAACATTGGTCTTTCGTGTGCTGGTTTTACAACATCACTTCTATCAAGCCAAGGCAACAAGAAGAAAATAATTTGTGCTATACCAAACGCTGCAAGACCTATATCAAAAGCTTTAATGCTTCCAACATCAAAGAAAAATCCTCTTAAAACTTCATAACTCCATAAGAAATACCACTCAGGATAAATATGAGGAGGTGTTTTTAAAGAATTTGCTGGGTCAAAGTTAATTGGATCCATTGCGAAATTAAATTTAAAACACACCAAATAGAAAAAGAAAATCATAAATAACACAATATACATAAAATCTTTAGCTAAAAATCCTGGCCAAAAAGGAATAACTTTAGAACCTTTTGTATCACCTGCTAAATATTTTTCAGCTTCTAAATCAAAATCAATTTCTTCTGAAATTTCATTATTTACATGAGGAATTCTTAAAGAATAAAAGTGGAATGCAATAATTGCTAAAATTACAATTGGCAATAAGCACACATGCAGCATAAAAAATCTAGTTAAAGTTGGATCTGATACTGCAAAATCTCCTCTTATCCAAATAACTAATGCATCACCTATAAAAGGAATTCCGCCAAAAAGCTGAGTAATAACTTGAGCAGCCCAAAAACTCATTTGTCCCCAAGGTAACATATACCCACTAAATGCTTCTGCTGAAAATACAACAAACAAAAGCATACCACTAATCCAAATCATCTCACGACCCTTTTTATAAGAGCCATAATAAATTCCCGTTAACATATGGATATATATGATTAAAAACACAACTGAAGCAGCCACACCATGCATATGACGCCAAAGCCAACCATACTCTACTTCTTGCATGATAGTTTTATTAACACTATCAAAAGCCAAAGCCACATCTGGCTTATAATACATTACTAAAAATAGACCTGAAATAAATAAAATAGCAAAAAGAGTTGTCAAGATAACACCCATTGCCCATAAGAAGTTAATTTGTTTTGGTATCCAATACTGAGCCATTAAAACATTAAAAAGCTTATTTACAGCTAATCTTTGATCAAGCCAATCTATAATACCACTAGCTTTTTTTATCTGTGCCATATCAAGCCTCCGCAATCATTTTTTTATATTCTGGACCTTCTTCACCTAACACTAATTTAGTTCCATCAATTCTAAAAGGAGGAATGTCCAAAGGTCTTGGAGGAGGACCAAATACATTTTTACCACTAGTGTCAAATTCGCCACCGTGGCATGCGCACTTAAACAATTTCTCACTTGGAGCATAAGCTGGAATACAGCCTAAATGCGTGCAAAGACCAATAACTACAGTATATGCAACATCACCCACAATAACATCCCTACTGCTATCTTTTGCCATATCCGCATCTTTTTTTAAGATAAATATAGGCTTTTTACGCCACTCGATTGTTCTTAATTCGCCTTCTTTCATACCAGAAAGATCTACGGTAGTAATACCTGCTGCTTTTACACTTGGGAGCGGATCCCATGTTTTTTTCATTGCAACTAATGAAAAAGCACCACCCACAGCAGCTACCGTTCCAAAGGCAAAGCCCATAAAGCTTCGTCTACTTTCAGATGTAGCCATTTTACTTCCTTTGTTTTGATTTATTTGTTGTAAAGTATAGCAGTTTATCTAAAAAATAATAAATTTTTTCTTTATATAAAAAAGCTTTATTTAAGATATGCAAGTATTTATTTAAAATAACAGAAGTGTATTTATTTTCAAATCAAAACAATAGATAAGTTAATATCATCTATTGTTTTTCATTTTGATATAAATATGCAAAATATCTAAAGCAGCAGGGGTGATACCACTAATTTGCGAAGCAGCAAAAATAGTTGGCGGATTAAATTTTTGCAGTTTTTCCACCACTTCATTACTCAAACCACTTACACTTTTAAAGTCAAAATTTTCAGGAATTTTTAAGTCATTTAAGTTTTTCATTTTTTCTATTTGTGCTTTTTGCATTGCTATATAATGATAATATTTTGCTTCATTTAAAATTTCATTTAAAGAATACTCATCCATTTTTGCAAACATTTCATCTAGAGCTTTTAATTTTTCTATATTAAAACTCGCTCTTGCAACAATTTTTTGCAAACTTACTATTGAGGTAATTTTTTCTTCTTTAATGCTTTGTAAAAATTCATTATTTTGATTGCTTGGTGTCCATGTAGTTTGAAGTAAAAACTCAAGTCCTTTCCTAACATTTTGCTTTATATTATCAATATATGCATAGTCCTCTTGACTTAAAAGTTTAAAATTATGTCCATATTCTCCAAGTCTTAAAATAGCATTTTCTTCTCTTAAGAGCAGTCTATATTCAGCTCTTGAAGTAAACATTCTATAAGGCTCTTTTGTGCCTTTCATTACTAAATCATCAATTAACACCCCTATATAAGCCTCATCGCGTCTTAATACAAAAGACTCTTTTTCATCAATTGCTAAAACCGCGTTCACTCCTGCCATAAAACCTTGTGCAGCTGCTTCTTCATAACCAGTAGTTCCGTTAATTTGCCCAGCACAATATAAATTTTTAATCTTTTTAGTTTCTAAAGTATGTTTTAACTCCGTTGGATCAATATAATCATACTCTATAGCATAGCCAAAACGCGTGATTTTAGCATTTTCAAAACCTTTTATACTTCTTAACATCGCAATTTGCACTTCATAAGGAAGTGAAGTAGAAAAGCCATTAATATAATATTCAGTAGCATCTTTAGTTTGTGGCTCTATAAATAAATGATGACTTTCTTTATCACCAAAACGATTAATCTTATCTTCTATGGAAGGACAATATCTTGGACCTATACCTTCAATTTGTCCTGTAAAAAGCGGAGCGCGGTAAAAGTTACTTTTTATAATCTCATGTGTTTTTAAATTTGTTCTTGCTATATAACATGGAAGTTGATTGGGCTTGAAATTTTTTGTTTTAAAACTAAAGGCCTTAGGGTTTTCATCTCCGGGTTGAATTTCTAAAACACTAAAATCAATACTTTTAGCATCTACTCTTGGACAAGTTCCTGTTTTTAACCTCCCTACTTTTAAACCACTTTGTTTTAAATACTCACCCAAATTTACAGACGCAAGCTCACCTACCCTACCTGCTTGAAGCTTAGTTTCACCTATATGGATAAGTCCATTTAAAAAAGTTCCTGTTGTAAGTATGATTTTTTCAGCAAAATATGTATTTTCTAAATTAGTTTTAACGCCCTTAACTTCATCATTTTCTATAAGTAAAGACAAAGCTTGCTCTTGAGAGATTTCTAAATTTTCAAGTTTTAAAAGCTTATTTCTAGCACAAATTCTATAAGCGTCCATATCAATTTGTGCTCTACTTCCACGCACTGCAACACCTTTGCTTTCATTTAAAATTCTAAATTGAATTCCAGCCTCATCGGTAATTTGTCCCATAAGTCCACCCATAGCATCAAGCTCTTTTACCAAATGTCCTTTTGCTAAGCCGCCTATAGCAGGATTACAACTTGCAGCACCAATTTGCTCGATTAAAGTAGTTAAAAGTAAAGTTTTTTTGCCCATTCTAGCGGCAGCAGCACTAGCCTCAACCCCAGCATGCCCGCCACCTATTACGATTATATCATACATATTTTGACCTCATTTTTATAAAAAAGGCAAAAATTATATAATATTTTTTAAAATAAAACACTAAAAATACTTTTTGAAATTTAAAAGTTTTGGATAAAATCTCATAAAAATTAAAGGTATTGAATGTTTAATGGATTAATCCGCGAATTAGCCTTTGTCAAATCATATCAAAACAACACTTTAAGATTAAAAGCAAGTTACAAACCAAAACTAGGCGATAGTATAGCAGTTAATGGTGCGTGCTTGAGCGTAACAAAACTTTTTGATGATGGCTTTAATCTTGAACTTTCTTATGAAACAAGAACTCACATAGCTATTGAAAATTTAAAAGACTATGTGCATATTGAACCTGCGTTAGCTTATGGCGATAGAATAGATGGGCATTTAATGCAAGGACACATTGATGGTATTGGCGAAATTACTAATATTTCTAAAAAAGAAAACGGAGTTGATTTTTATATTAAATGCCCTGATAATATACAAATTTATATGGCAAATAAAGCAAGCGTAGCTATAGATGGAGTAAGTTTAACTATCAATGAAGTTTTAAAAGATAGTATTCGTTTGACTATTATTCCTATAACCTTTAATGAAACCTTGTTTAAAAATTACACCATAGGAAGACGCGTCAATATAGAAAGTGATCTTTTAGCAAGATACATACACAGACAATTAAATTATAAAAAAGAAATTTCATGGCAACAAATAGACAAGATTACATCGCTTTATTAGAAAATGATTTCGCAAAAGCTTTTGTAGCCTTTGATCAAGATTATAATATTTTTAGAGCAAAAATTTGTAATAATATTTTTCCTCGGGAAAATTCTATAAAAAAGTGTGTATTTTTAAATCAAATTCATTCTAATATCATCACTCATTATAATAAAGATTTTCACTTTAATGCTGATGGGATAATTAGCAATGAAAAAAATATAGCTTTGTGTATTTTAAGCGCTGATTGCCTGCCTTTGCTTTTATATGATGATAAAAATAAAACCATAGCAGCTTTGCATTCAGGTAGAAAAGGTTGTTTTGAAAATATCTTAAAAGAAGCTGTTTTGAAAATGCAAGAAAGTTTTAACACTCAAACCAAGAATTTAAAACTCATCATTTCAGCAGGAATTTGTGCTAAAAATTATGAAATTAATGGCGAGGTTTTAAACCACAGCAAAGAAAATTTTGCGCATTTTTTACATGAAAATAAGCTTGATTTAAAAGCATTAGTTAAATTTCAAGCAAAAGAATTAGGTATTAATGATATTTTTGATATCAATCTTTGCACCTTTGATGATGAGAGATTTTTTTCTTATAGAAAAAATCAAACTCCAAAGCGCATTGTTAGCGTGATTTATTTAAAGGATTAAAATGTATGAAGTAAAAAATCTACTTGCTTTAAAAATTCTACAAAAAGCTAGAGAATTTGGCGATAATGACTTAAGCAATGAACTTTTAATCACTCAAATGCTAAATCATACCCCACAAACTCTAAATCAAAACGATACTAAAAATTTAAATGAATTTATCACAACGCTTATAAATGCTAAAGAAAAAGCTAAAATGAGCAATAAATAATTTTAATTTTTCCAAGTTAAAATAAATTTTGTTCCTTTCTTTAACTCACTTTCTACTTTTATTTTTATATTATGTTCTTTACAAATTTTATCCACCAAAGAAAGTCCTATACCAAAACCACCTTGATTTTCATTAAATCTTGAATAACGCTCAAAAATATTAGCCAAATTTTCCTTTGCTATGCCACAACCACTATCTGCTATTATAAGTTTTTGCTCTAAAAGTGCTATTTTAATATGTCCATTTTTTATATTATATTTTATAGCGTTATTAACAAGATTATCAAACATTTTAAAAAATTGCTCTTTATTGGCATAAATTTTTCCATTATCCTCTAAAACAAGTTCTAAGTCAATATTTTTTTGCTCTAAAAATATCTTAAAATACTCCATTCTTTCTTTAATCAAATTTTTTAAAAATATCCAATCTTTTTTTGCTTCATAAGCTTGAGAAAAATTTAAAAAAGTTAAATCTGAATACAAATGACTCAAAGTCAAAGCAGCTATTTTCACACGCTTTAAAGCTTTAATTTCTTCAAAATTCTTTTTTCTTTCTAAACTCTCTACACTCATTAATATTGCACTAATTGGGGTATTAATCTCATGAGTGGTATCTTTTATAAAATTATTTAAAAACCTTATTCTTGCTTCTAAAGGCTTGAGTGCAAATTTAAGTATTAAATATCCTACCAAACTAACAAAAATCAAAGAAAGTACCATAGCTAAAGCAACTTTAAATCTTATAAATCCAAGTTCTTTAGAAATATCATCACCTTGTATTAAAACTCTTAAACGATTTACATCTCCTAATATTTCTAAAGCACTTTGATTTTGATTATCAGCAAGTAACAAGCTATTTAAATTTATATCAGCTACATAAATCAAAGTGTTATTGTTATAAATATTCGCATTATTTGATTTAAAAAAAGTTGTTTGAGCAGGTAAATCAAGATTAGAAAAATAAACCTTAGTTCTATCAAATATTGCAAATTTTATATTAGAAATTTGAGCTATTTTCTTAGCACTTTTTTCTATGGGTTCAAAACGCGATTTTTCCATTTGCAAAATCACAAAACGATGTTCTTGTCTTAGCTTTATGCTATATTCGCTTATTAAATCTTCTATTAACTTAGCATACCATATACCAAAAAGCACTATAAGAATACTTCCTATACTTACTAAATACAAAGAAAGAATTTGCCATGCAACGCGCTTGGCTTCATGCATAACAATACCCTCTTCCTCTTTGATTGATAATGCTTTCTTTTCCTAAAATTTTTCGTAAATTTTTCACATAAGCTCTCAGACTAAGCTCACTTGGCTCTTGATCATATTCCCAAATTTCTTCAAAAATATAAGCAGTATCTATAAATTTACCTTTATTTTTCAAAAGCAATGATAAAAGTTTTAATTCTTTTAAGGGTAAAGACAATGGCTTATCGTTTTGATATAAAGTTTGCGATATAAAAGCAAATTTAAAACCATTTCCCAAGTCCTCATAATCTTCATTTTTATGCGCAAAAGAACGCTTTAAAATAGCATTAATCCTTATTTTTAACTCCTGCAACTCAAAAGGCTTTTTGATATAATCATCACAACCACATTCAAATCCTTGTTGTAAATCCATAGTAGTATTTAAAGAGGTCATAAAAATAGCTGGGGTATATCTACCTGCTTCTCTTAAATTTTTAAGCACACTAAAACCATCTCCTAAAGGGACTTTTACATCAAAAATCCATAAATCAAAATTTTTCTCATAAGCTTTATCTTGCGCATCTTGAGCATTATCCACCAAAATCACTTCAAAGCCTTCTTCTTCTAAAAACTCACCAACAATTTCCCCTAAGTTAATATCATCTTCTAGTAAAAGAATTTGCGTAGCCATTTTAAGCCTTTTATGCTATTTTAATTTAGATTATTATATTTTTTTTATGTAAATTTAGTGTGAATTTAGCATATTTAAAGGCAAGTATTTATAAAATATTAACTATTTTATTGAATTTAGGATTTTATTATGTTGCCAAATTGAGATCAAAAATATAGTATTAATAATGAAAAAATTGACGAACAACATAAAAAACTTTTTGAACTTGCCGCCAAAGTGGAAGAAATTTCAGATAGGCCAGTTTATCAAGTCGAGCTTAAAAAGATAGTTGCTGAATTTTTTCACTATATTAAAATTCATTTTCAAGATGAAGAATCCTATATGGCTGAGATTAATTACCCTTATCTAAATCAACACAAACTCATGCATAAACAAATCACAAAATCCATGATAAAACTCATACAAAGTATAAAAAGTACAAATGATTTAAAAGAAAAATTATACATAGTAGTTAATTCATGGTTGATAGAACACATCATTCAGCATGATATGATGATAGAACATTGGCGTCAAAACACCCAAGCAAAGAATTCTTCAGATACTTTCGAAGAAGAAGCTCCAAAACCAAAAAAATTCTTATATCAATGTCAATGCGAAGGAAAAACACACAAGGTTCCTTATGATATTCATTTAAAAATGCAATATTCTAAAGTGCAGTTTAAATGTAAAGAATGCTCTGCGAATTTAATACAATACAAAGAAAAAATAGAAATCTAATAAAAATTAATAATAATTTAAAATATAGTAAACTATAATGCTTATAAAACTCTTCTAAATATAAACAAGGAGCTAACATGCTACCAAAATGGTGTAGTAAATATAGTATCCATAATGAAGAAATTGACAGACAGCATAAAAAACTTTTTGAACTTGCTGCAAATGTCGAGATGATTTCAGATAAACCTGTCCATAAAGGACAAATTAAATTTTTACTTGCAGATTTTTTTAATTATATGAAAGAACATTTTACCGAAGAAGAAAAATACATGGCAAAAATAGGTTATCCTGAACTTTCTAACCATCAAAAAATTCACAAAAGTATCATCCAATCTATGATTGATTTAATTCAAAATCTCAAAAGCACAAATGATCTCAAAGAAAAACTTAATGTCATTGCATCAAAATGGCTTTTAGAACATATTTTAAGAGAAGATATGAAGATAGAAAAATGGCATCAAGCGCAACTAAATAAAAATGCCAATACTACAACTTTTCAAGAAACTCAAGAAATTTATGAATATATTTGCTCTTGCGTAAATAAAATTCACAAAGTTCCTTGCGAAATTCACCAAAAAATTCAATTAAACAATGCAAGTTACAAATGTAAAACTTGTCAAGAAGCTATCAAACTAAAATAAAGGCTATAAAATGAACAAACGCTACACCTTAACTCTTCCATTAGAGCTTTATGAACGCTTAAATCAAACTGCGAAATTTTCTAAAAAGAAAAAAGCTGAAATTTTACGCAATGCTTTGGAAAATTATCTTGATGAAATAGAAGACTTTGCTCCAGCCATAGAAGCTTTAGAAGATTTAAAAGATGGAAATAGTAAAAAGTTAGATAACATTATAAAAAAATTAAAATGT
>NZ_JAKMRM010000002.1:0-154123 GCF_025772105.1 Campylobacter sp. IFREMER_LSEM_CL1846
AGTGTTAAGATGATAGCTTATAATCAAATTATCTGAAAAATCATACCCATTACAATCATAACTTCAACAAATACTTCAAAAAAATATACAAAAAATAAATATAATTAATATCATTATAAATAAAATTATCCATAAAATATCCACTATTTAGAAAATGAATATCAATACTTTATATTATTTTATATATTTTTATTAAAATTAGAAAAAATTGGAAAATTTTATGAAACTTTTATAAAAAATTGTTATATAATACCTATTAAGTTCATAAACGAAACTTAAATAAAACCCACAAGGAGTACATCATGGGAACAAGAAAAGAACACGACTTTATTGGTGAGTTAGAAATTTCTGATGAAGTTTATTATGGAGTGCAAACTTTTAGAGCACTAGAAAACTTCAATATGAGTGGTAGAAGACTACAAGATTATCCTTATTTTGTAAAAGCTTTTGCTCAAGTTAAAAAAGCAGCTGCTCTAGCTAACAAAGAAGTTGGAGTTCTTGATGCAGATAAAGCTGATGCTATTGCTAAAGCTTGCGATAGATTGATTGCTGGTGAATTTTTAGATCAATTTGTTGTGGATATGATCCAAGGTGGTGCTGGTACTAGCACAAATATGAACACTAACGAAGTTATCACAAATATTGCTCTTGAAAGTATGGGTCATAAAAAAGGAGAATATCAATACCTTCACCCAAATGATCATACAAATTTAGGTCAATCTACAAACGATACCTATCCAAGCTCAATCAAAGTAGCAACCTATGCAAAACTTAGTGATCTTTTAAAAGCTATGGAAGGCTTAAAAGCTGAATTAGAAGCTAAAGCTAAAGAATACAAAGATATCATCAAAATGGGTAGAACAGAACTTGAAGATGCGGTTCCTACAACCTTAGGAAACACTTTCAATGCTTTTGCTAGCTATATTAAAAGTGATATTGAAAAGATCACAGCAGCTCGTGAGTCAATGAGCTATTTAAATTTAGGTGCTACAGCTATTGGAACAGGAATTAACTGCCACCCTGATTATAAATTTGTGGTTGAAAAAAAATTAAAAGAAATCACAGGTGTTGATTTTAAACCTGCTGAAGACTTCATTGCAGCTACTCAAGATACAGCTGATTTTGTACATGTAAGTGGCGCATTAAAAACTGCAGCTGTAAGATTATCTAAAATCGCAAATGATTTAAGGTTGATGAATTCAGGTCCAAGATGCGGTCTAGCTGAAATTAGTTTACCTGCTATGCAACCAGGTAGTTCTATTATGCCAGGTAAAGTAAACCCTGTAATTTGTGAAGCAGTTGGCGAAGCTTGCTATGAAGTTATAGGTAATGATGTTACTATTATGCTTTGCTCTGAAAGAGGTGAATTTGAACTTAATGCTTTTGAGCCAGGCATTGCTTATGGATTATTTAACTCGATCGTATTGCTTGAAAATGCAATGAAAACTTTAGCTGAAAAAGCTATTAAAGGATTAAAAGCAAATCCTGAAAACTGCAAAAAACTTGTATTAAATTCAATCGGAATCGTGACTGCATTTAATCCTGTTTTAGGTTATGAAAAATCTGCAAGTATTGCAAAAGAAGCTCTAGAAACTGGAAAAGCAGTAGGTGATATTTGCCTTGAAAGAGGCTATTTACCAAAAGAAAAAATTGATGAGATTTTAACACCAGAAAATATGTTAAATCCTCATATGACAGAAAAAAGAAAAGCCTAATAACTTAGGAGTTTAATCATGGATATTATGATTATTTTACAACTTGTTGTCTTCCTTGGGGCAATATTCATAGGTATCCGCCTTGGCGGCATAGCAATAGGCTATGCCGGAGGTTTGGGTGTTGTTATTTTAGGTCTTGTTTTAAGCATGAAGCCAGGTAATATTCCTTGGGATGTTATTTTAATCATCGCTGCTGCTATTGCTGCGATTTCTGCAATGCAACAAGCAGGTGGCTTAGACTACATGGTAAAAGTTACTGAAAGAATTTTGCGTAAACACCCAAAATTCATTAATTATCTTGCACCAGCTTGCGGTTGGTTACTTACTATTTTAGCAGGTACTGGTAATGCAGTATTTTCATTAATGCCTGTTGTTATTGATGTTGCAAAATCTCAAAATATTAAGCCATCAGCTCCACTTTCATTAATGGTTGTTGCTTCACAAATTGGTATTACAGCTTCTCCAGTTAGTGCTGCTGTTGTTTATATGACTGGTGTACTAGAGCCACTTGGCTGGAACTATCCTGCATTAATTGGAATTTGGATTGTAACTACTTTTGCTGCTTGTATGATTACAGCTTTTATTGTAAGTTTAATTACTCCAATGGATCTTAGCAAAGACCCTGTATATCAAGAACGCTTAAAAGCTGGTCTTGTAAAAAGCGCTTCAGATGTTTTACATAGTGAAGATAAACCGGGTGCAAAACTTTCAGTTGCTATATTTTTATTTACGGTATTAGCAGTTGTTCTTTATGCTACTGCAATTTCTAATAATATTAAATGGATTGATCCTGTAGTTATCCCAAGAGATGCTGCAATTATGAGCTTTTTATTAACTGCTGCAACTTTAATTACATTCTTATGTAAAGTTGAACCTGCAAAAATTTTAGATACAAGTGTATTTAAATCAGGTATGACAGCTTGTGTATGTGTATTTGGTGTTGCTTGGCTTGGAAATACTTTCGTTGCAGGCCATGAAGCAGGTATTAAAGAAGTAGCGGGTGAATGGGTTAAACAAACTCCTGCTATGCTTGCAGTTGCTTTCTTCTTTGCTAGTATGCTTTTATACTCTCAAGCAGCTACTGCAAAAGCTATTGTCCCAGTTATCGTTGCTGCATTAGGAATTTCAGCTACAAATCCTGCAGATTCTTATATGCTAGTTGCTTGTTTTGCTGCTGTTTCAGCACTTTTTGTACTTCCAACCTATCCTACTTTATTAGGTGCAGTTCAAATGGATGATACAGGTACAACAAGAATTGGAAAATTCATATTTAATCACGCATTCTTTATTCCGGGTGTATTAGCTATTGCTATTGCTGTTTCATTAGGATTTTTAGCAGTAGGAATGCTTTAATGCTCTTACTTTCCGCTTTTAGCGGAAAGTTTTCTTCTTTTACTTATTAACTAATTTTAAGTAGAATATTTTTTTAATTTTTAAAGAAATAAAATGGCAAAATTATCTTTAGATAGAAATAATATAAGAATCTTATTTATAGGTTATATACTTATAGCTCTTTTTGGCACTTTCATCCTTATGCTACCCATTATGCACACTAAACCAATATCTTTTTTAGATGCATTTTTTACCAGTGCTTCAGCTGTAAGTATGACAGGACTCATTGTGCTAAATACTTCATTAGATTTTAGTTTTTATGGACAGCTTGTTGTTTTACTACTTATCCAAATAGGTGGTTTAGGTTATATGAGTATAGCCATGGCTTTATATATTTTAGTACGGAAAAAGATGAGTTTTGGAGAAAAAAATCTTTTAAGAGAATCCTTAATTTATCCTGGTGCTGATGGGCTTGTAGGATTTTTGAAAAAGGTTTTATTTTTTGTATTTGCTATTGAAATTGTTGGTGCTGTTTTATTATTTTTAAGATTTAAATTAGATATGAATTTAACTGATGCTCTATGGGCTAGTATTTTTCACTCCATTTCTGCTTTTAATAATGCAGGTTTTAGCATATTTGAAAGTGGCTTAATGCCTTATAGGGATGATTTTTGGATTAACTTTATCATTACCTCTTTGATTATTATTGGCGGTTTGGGCTATTTTGTATTGCTAGAATTATACTTTTTTTCAAAAAAACGCTTTGCTAGTCTAAGTCTGCATACAAAGCTTGTTTTAATTTCCACTATTATACTAATCATTTTTGCAAGTTTGATTGTGTTTTTATTTGAATATCATAACCCAAAAAGCATAGGAGAATTTTCTCTTTTTGATAAAATTATGAGTGCATATTTTACAGCGGTAAATTACCGAACTGCAGGATTTAATACTCTTGATCTTAGCACCTTTAAGGATGCAAGCTTATTTTTTGGATCTTTGTTTATGATTGTAGGTGGTGCACCAGGTGGAACTGCAGGGGGCATTAAAGTAACTACTATTGCGGTACTATTAATTTATGCATATTGGAGTATCAAAGATAGTAATACAAGAATTTTTAACTTTGAAATTCCAAGCGAAACTATTAATAAAGCTTTCATTATAGCAGTAAGTTCAATTGTTTATATTATTACCTGCGTGTTACTTTTATCTTTGATTGAAGATGATAAAAGTTTTTTACCTTTGCTTTTTGAAACAAGTTCAGCATTTGCCACAGTAGGTGTTTCAGTTGGCGATGGTGGGACCTTATCACTTAGTGCGCTTTTTAGCTCCGAAAGCAAACTTATTGTTATTTTACTAATGCTTAGCGGTAGAGTGGGCGTGCTTGCGTTTTTATTTAGTATATTTTTTAAAGAAAAAGAAAAATATTTAAATTATCCAAAAGGAAAAATCATACTATGAAAAAAGAAACTTATGGTATTATAGGACTTGGAAGATTTGGCTCTGTTTTAGCAAAAGAACTTATTGACCAAGGCAAAAGAGTTATTGTTTCAGATATTGATGAAGAAGCTGTTAAAGAGTTGCAAGATCATGCGGATTTTGCTTATATCTTAGATTCTACTCACACCATAGCTTTGAAAGAAGCGGGCTATTCAAATGCTGATGTTGTCATACTTAGTATAGGTGAAAATCTAGAATCAAGCATACTTACCTTCATGGCCTTAAAAGAAATAGGGGTAAAAAATATCATAGCTAAAGCAAATTCTTCTACACATGGACAAATTCTTTCAAAACTTGGGGTTAATAAAGTCATCTATCCTGAAAAAGAATCTGCAAAGCGTTTGGCTAAAATTCTTATCACTAATCCAAATTTTGAAATCATAGATCTTTCAGCCAACACCATAAAGGTAGCAAAACTTTTAATCGATGAGAATTTAGCGGGGAAAACTTTGCAATCCATTGGACAAAATTTAAAAGTCATTGCACACAAACAACATGATACTTGGAGCATTATGCCAAATCTAGAAAATACCGCTTATTTAAACGATATATTAATGCTACTTGGCACTCAAGAAGAACTTAATCAATATGATTATTGAAGATTTTAAATGCTACTTTTACTTTGCACTATCAATATGATAAATCTAGAAAAGAAACTCTAGTGCACGGCTACACAGACCCAATCCATATCCTAGGTCACTAAATTTTTAATGTCCTTGTAAAATAAGGACATTACAATAAATTAAATATAATCAAAAAACTATACTTATAAGCATTCTTGAAAGCCAATTTACAAAATATAAAAAATAAATATAACATTAAAGAGATATTTTAAGTGGTGTCAAGGGGGAGACTTGAACTCCCGACCTCCGGCTTATGAGACCAGCGCTCTAGCCAGCTGAGCTACCCTGACATAAAAAGAAGTTAAAATTATACTTTATTTTGCTTAACATTTTATAAAATACTTATTTTATAAATTTTATATATTTTTTAACTTTTTTGTGCTAAAAATATGAAATTATATTTAAAAAGGATTTTAATGCAAATTAGCTCAAGTTATGGCGGTGCCTTTTATACGCAAAATCCTTATCAAAACAAAGACAAAGAACAAACAAAAGAAAATATCTCTGAAAAAGAAAACCCACAGCAAACAAAAGAAAATAAAAACGATCAAGAAAAAGATGAAAAAACTCAAAAAGTTAATGGTAAAGACTTAAGTAGTGAAGAAGTAAAACAGGTACGAGAGCTTGAAAAAATCGACAGAGAAGTAAGGGCTCATGAAGCAGCCCACCAAGCAGCAGGTGGAGCCTTAGCAGGAGCTGCAAGTTTTGGCTATACAAGAGGTCCTGATAATAAAATGTATGCAGTTGAAGGAGAAGTGCCTATAAGAATGCAAAAAGGCAATACTCCTGAAGAAACTATAGCCAATGCTATGCAAGTAATTGCTGCAGCTATGGCACCAGCTGATCCTAGCCCCCAAGATTATAAAGTAGCAGCTAATGCTATGCAAATGCAAAATGATGCGCGCACCGAGCAAGCTAAAATAAAAGCAGAAGAATCAAAAGCTCAAAACGATAAAAATAAAGACGAAGACGATAAAAAAGCAAATCCAAATTCTAAAGCCATAAAATCATACACACAAAATTCATCACAAGATTACATAGGAAGTCAGTATAACAAAAGTGCATAGTGGCAGAGAGGAAGGGATTCGAACCCTCGGTGAGTTGCCCCACACACGCGTTCCAAGCATGCTCCTTCGACCACTCGGACACCTCTCTAAAAATGAAAATTATAACTTATTTTTTTAAATTTATACTAAAAAAGGGATATTATGAAGCTTTATTACTCTTGTTTTTATCTTTTTATTTTACTTTTTTTAAGTGCTTGTTCAAATCATGCTAATGTTAATTTATCTTATGAAAAAGCCTTTGTAAATAAACAATGCGATGAAAATACTTTAACTTTAAAAAATGCAGACAAAGACACTATATACACAGGGTTAAATTTAGCCTCTTTAGCAAGAGTTTGTAAAGATTATGAAAAAAGTAATGCTTTTTTTGATAAAGCAGAAGAGGCTTACAAATATGATGTAGATTTACAAAACGGGCTTCAAAAAGCCACAAGAAATTTTAGCGAAATTTTACTTAATGACACCATCAATGACTATCAAGGTTATTTTTATGAAAGGATTATGCTAAATACTTACAAGGGCTTAAATTATATGAGCTTAGGAGATTTTAAAAATGCAAGAGTAGAGTTTAACAGAGCTTTATACAGACAAGATAGAATGAAAGAATATTTTTATGATTATATACAAAAAGCTCAAGAAGAATACCAAAAAGAACTTCAAAAAGATAAAAAAACATATGCGAGTTTTCAGCAAAATTTAAGCCCTATCTATAAACAATATGATAATCTTCTTAGCGCATTTAACGCAAATAAAAATTATACTAATATCTATGCTAGTTATCTTAGTGCTTTATTTTTCTTTTTTGATAAAGATTATATTAAAGCTTATGATCTTTTAAAAGAAGTAGCATTAAGCGATGTAAAAAACAAACAACTTCAAAAACAATTTCAAGTATTTGAAAAATTCACTCATTTAAAAACATCCTTCCCTCAACAAAAATATATTTTTATCATTTATGAAGATGGTTTTAGTGCTACAAAAGAAGAATTTGATCTTACCCTACCATTTGTTTTTAATGATAATCTTGCAAATATTAGTGTAGCTTTTGCTTATTTAAAATCAAGAAATGCTTCTTATAAATTCTTGCAAAGTCAAGATGAAAAAACACAAAATTTAATTTATTTTGATGATATTATAGCAAGTGAATTTAAAACTCTTTTACCCTCTATGGTGATGAAAACCCTAGCCTCAAGCGCTCTTAAAACTTCAATTAATTTAGCCATAGCTAATAATGATTCTAGTGGCTTTTTATCATTTATTAGCACTGTTAGCACTGCTTTAATCAATAAAGCAGATCTTAGAATGTGGCAAGCTTTACCAAAAAGTGCTAGTATTTTAATGCTAAAAAATGAAGGTTTAGTTAAAATTTATAATGATAAAGAAAAAATAATCTTTGAAGACGAGCTGGAAAAAGATAAAAATTATATTGTGCTTATAAGATCTTTTGTGCCAAATTCAAATATTATTTACAAAATTAAAGAAAAATAAGGAGATAAAATGAAAAAAAGTTTATTTTTTATGGTTTTTGCGCTTTTGATTTTCAGCGCTTGTTCTTCACAACCAAAATATACTGATGGTAAAGCTTCGCAAAAAGTTCAAGGAAACGCACTTACTTTAGGACTTGATAGAGAAGATTTTGAAAAAACTGCTGAAGATATGATACAAAGCTTGCTTAGTGATCCTGCTTTTGCAAATTTAAATAGCTCTAATAGAAAAGTTATTGCCATAGGAAAAATCATCAATGACACCCCGCAAAGAATAGACACAGATAAACTCACTTCAAAAATTACTATAGCATTAAGAAAATCTGGTAAATTTATATTAACAACCGCTGTAGCAGCAGGTGGAGCAAAAGATAGTTTATCTCATGATGTAAGAGATTTAAGAGACAATGAAGAATTTAATCAAAATTCCATAGCTAAAAAAGGCACACTTTTGGCCCCAAATTTCTCACTTTCTGGTAAAATCAGACAAGATACCGTTAAACTTTATAATGGCAAAATCCAAACTGAATATTTTTTCCATTTAATTCTTACAGATTTAACTAGCGGTTTAGCTTTTTGGGAAGATGAAAAAACTATTGATAAAACAGGTAAAAGCAAGAGTGTAACATGGTAAAAAAACTACTAATTCTTTTTTTCGCTCTTGTTTATTTTTGTCAAGCACAAAGCGCTTTAAACAAAGAAAGTTATGGTGAGGGTTTTGGAAATACAAGAAGTGAAGCAATAAAAAATGCTATCAATGAAGCTCTTGGGAAAATGGAGGGTTTAAAACAAGTTAAGCTTAAAAAATTCGAATTTAGCTTTAATGGAAATTTCAATATAGGTTATGATGAAGAAATAGACTTAGTTAGCAATGGAGTTTTTAATAGCTATGATATTAAATCTTTAACTCAAACAAATCAAAATGAATTCCATGCAAAAGTTGTGATTTACAAAAAACTTTATAGTGAAAAAAATCTTGAAGATAAAAGTTCGCTAATTATCATCAATAAAGTTAAAGATGAACTTTCGGCTAAATTTGAACAAGAGCTTTTAAGCGTTTTGCTCCAAAGTAAAAAATTTAGAATTTTAGATAGAGCAAATCTTGATCTTTATAATCAAGAAAAATCTTTACTTATAAAAAATGCAAGCGATGATGAACTTGTTAAGCTTTATAATGTTTTAGGGGCTGATTTTTTACTTATTTTAAACCCTAAAATAACACAAACACAAAATGAAATTAACACTCAAACTTATAATATTAACATTGATTATCGTTTGATAGAATTTGCTACAACTCAAATCAAAGCTTCCAATACCTTAGAATTTAAAATGAGTTCTACAAGCAAATCAAGCAAACAAAAAGCCCTTAGAGGTATAGCTACAAAAATTACCGAAGATATTTTTAAACATTCTAAAGACAATGACAAAGAAGAAGAAATAGAACATGGTTTAGACGCAAACTATCAAATCAACAATGAAGGTGGAGTTAATTTAGGTTTTTAAAATGCAAAAAGCATGGGATATTAATGCAAAATTTTGGGATGTACAAATGGGAGATGATTCTAATGAATTTCATAAAAAAGTTGTGCGTCCTAAAGTTGAAGAATTGCTAAACATACAAGATGATGATTATATTCTAGATATTGCTTGTGGAAATGGAAATTTTTCCGCTTATATGTGCAAAAAATACAACATAAATGTTTATGCTTTTGATTATAGTGATCAAATGATAAAATTAGCAAAACAAAGATGGAAAAATTTTCTACATAAAATTCATTTTCAAACCATAGACGCTAACGATGAATTGACTTTGCAAAATTTAACTAAAAAACACACCTTTAGCAAAGCTGTTTCAAATATGGCTATCATGGATATGGAAAATATCCAGCCCTTATTTAAAAGTCTTTATTTTCTACTAAAAGAAAATGGAATTTTTGTTTTTGCTACTCAACATCCTTGTTTTGTAACATTAACTAAAAAATATCTTAGTCCGCATAATTATCTTGGGTATGCATTTGAAAAACAACCTGTAAAACATCACTACTACCACCGTTCTTTAGAAGAAATTTTCAACACTTGTTTTAAAAATGGTTTTATCATAGATGGATTTTTTGAAGAACCTTTTTTAGATGAAGAATTTCCTGAAATCATAATTGTCCGAGCAAGGAAAATCAGTTTTTAAATTGCAAAAACTCACATCTTTTGCAAAGATCAGCTTTTAGAATTCCTTGCTTGAAGCCTTCTTTTAATTCTATATATAAAGACGAATTTAAAAGCTCGCTAAAATCTTTTTCAAAACAATTTCCAAGTTTTATATCCCCTTTAGTATCCAAACAACAAGGCACTAAAGTTCCATCGCTTAAAATAGCAATTTGTCCATTTAAAGCATGACAACACCCATTCTCCCTAATAACCTCATCTTTCAAAGAAGGCCATTTAAAAAGCCTAGCTTGGTGTAATATAACATGCCTTTCTAGGCGATTTTTAGCTTTTTGCTTTTGAATTTTTACTTTAAAATTTTGCTCTAAAAAATCATAAATTTTCTCATTTTCTAAAGGTGGGTTGAAATTTTTATCTAAATTCCAAAGTCTTAAATTGATAAAAGAATTGTTTTTATTTTCTAAGTGTAAAAAAATAAGCTTCAAAATAGGCTCAAAGTATTCTTTTAAACTCATTCTACTTTGAGATAAAAAAGCACCCAAAGAAATATTGATTTGTCGTATGTTTTTAGAATCTAAAACAAGTTTTATTTTCTCATCATCAAAATAAAACCCACTTGTAGTAAGTTCTATTTGCATATTAAATTTAAAAGCTATTTTTAGATACTCTTTTAAATTTAAAACCCTTAAAGGATCTCCAAGCACATGAAAAGTAAAAAGCTTGGCATGACTATGCACACTTTTGCAAATTTTTTCAAAATTTTCAAGGCTCATTTGTTTTCTTTGCGCTTTTTGACTAGGACAAAAATCACATTTTAATCCACAAATATCACTTAATTCTATATAAATTTTCTCAAAATGCATAATCACTCTTTTTAAAAAGCTCAAACGCTTTTAAGGCAAGTTTTGAAAGTGCAAGATGTTCTAATTCTTTATAAGAAAATGCTTTTGCTTTGAAATCTTCAAAATCATCATCTTTTAAAAAATACACCTTGGCATTAATTTTATATTTGGTGTAAGAGTGTTTAAATTCACCTATAAATTTTGCATTTTTTTCTTTATTGTATTCTAAAAAATTATACATATTAAAATATAGCTTTTCTTTACTTTTGATAAGCAAAAACTGCTCATTTTTTTGCACTATGAGTATATTTAAAATAATATTTTCATATTGAGTTTTTTTAGATACATGAAATTTTTCATATTCATTTTTTCCACTACAAAAACTCTCTATGGGGCAAAGCTTGCATTTTGCATTTTTAGGTAAACAAATCAAAGCCCCTATATCCAACAAAGCTTGATTATGATCAAATGCATTATCATAGTTTAAAAACTCTTTTGCTTTTTGCGTTAAAAGTTTAGAGTTTGGATTTTGCAAACTATAAAATCTACTCAAAACTCTTTTAATATTTGCATCCACAAAAGCTTTAGCTTGTAAAAAACCAAAACAAGCTATAGCACCAGCTGTATATTCTCCAATACCAGGAAGTTTTTGAAGCTCTTTTATGTCAAATGGTAATTTTGCATTAAATTCTTGCACACAAATTTTTGCACATTTATGTATATTCCTAGCTCTAGTATAATACCCAAGTCCTTGCCAAGCTTTTAAAACCTCATCTTCGCTTGCCATAGAAAGCGCTTTTAAAGAAGGAAATTTAGCTAAAAACTGAAAATAATAATTTTGCAAAACACTCTTTACTTGAGTTTGTTGTAACATAATCTCGCTAATATAAACAGCATAAGCATTGTCAATATTTTTTAGCTTTTTTAAATCATCCTCGCTACCATATTTTCTATATTCTTTATGCAAAATACGCCAAGGAAGGTTTTTTCTACCATTCTCGTTATACCATTTTAAAATACTTTCATGAATTTTTCGCATTAAAACTTTCTTTGTTTTTAAAAATTATACAATCTATTCTTAAAAGCTTTATGTTAAAATTAAAAAAATATTTTTAAAAAGGAGTAAAAATGAAAAGTTTTTTAAAAGGTTTAGGATTAGGATTACTTTGTTTGGTATTGTTTGTACTAGGAGTAGTTTTTAATACTGAATTTTTAGGTTTAAAAAATCATAATAAACAAAATGTAGAATTTTCAAGAAATATAGAAGTATCAAATGAAATCATGCCAAATGTTTTTAATGCTGTTTTAAATTTTAGCGCGAGCGAAGAACTTAGTAAAAAAACTATCATCTCTAGTGATGAAAAAAATCATATTGCTAAAACTTTCAAAGAAATTTCAGATCGTATTGCCAAAGAAGACTATTGTAAAGGTGGAAGTTATACTTTAGAGCCAAGTTATAATTATTATCAAGGAGTAAAAACACTTAATGGGTATAGATTGTATTCTAATTTCACTTGTCAAATCCCACAAAATAAAAATAAAGACTATGAAAATCTTATAAAAGATATAGAAAATATCAGCAATACTAATACTTTAATTTCTTTTAATACTAAAGCCTTGCAAGCAGGATTTGACGAAGCAACCTTAGAAGCAAACAAAGAAGATTTATACGATCTTGCGCTTAAAAAAGCTTTTGAAAAAGCTCAATATTATTCTAAAACTTTAACAAAAACTTGCATAGTAAAAAATGTTCATTTTGATAGTTGTAATATCAAATACAATTCTCCAAGTTTAGCAGCTAGTGCAGATAGTGTAGTGCTTCCTGTTATTAAAAATGAAAAGCAAAGCTTAAAAGCTAATGTGCTTTTTGTTTGTCAATAAATTTTATTTTGGCTTTATCTTGGGTTTTTATAATTTCTCATCATTAATTTAAAGGAGAAAAAATGAAAAAAATTATAGGTTTATTTATTATGGGTTCTTTAGCAGCCTCTTTGGCATTTAGTGCTGATTTTTCCAAAAAAAGCAATGATGAAATTTTAAATCTTGCAAAAAGCGTAAAAGCACAAGATCAAGCTGACTTAATTATAGAAATGAAAAAGAGAATGAATGAGATGAAATACAAAGACGCAAAAGTTTTTCATCAACAATTTAAAAGTAACTTACGCGAAAACATCTCTAAACTTTCTCCTCAAGAAAGAAGTCAAAGAAAGGCTATCGTTCAAGAAGATATGCAAAAACTAACCGATGAAATGAGTGGCAAAGAAATACGAGATTTAAATTTACATCATTATAATAAAAATGAACACAAAGCCCATAAAATGAATCATCAAGGGCATGGTGCAAATCATGGAAATTGCTCAATGAGATAAAATGGCAGCAAAAATTCTACTCTTAGAAGATGATTTAAGCTTAAATGAAATCATCAATGAAGCCTTAAGCGATGAAGGTTTTAAAGTCTCTTGTGTATATGATGCACAAGAGGCACTAGAAAAAGCTTATGAAGAAAATTTTGATCTTTGGATTTTTGATGTTAAAGTTCCAAAAGGCAATGGTTTTGAAGTATTAAAGGAATTAAGAGAAAGTGCTAAAAACACTCCTGCTATATTTTTAACTTCTTTATCCATGCTTGATGATGTAAAACAAGGATTTTTATCAGGTTGTGATGATTATATTAAAAAGCCTTTTGATGTTGATGAGTTAATTATCCGTGTAAAAAATATCATTAAAAGAAATTTTAGTCATCAAAAGGAAGACTTAATCTTACTTAGCTCTTCAAAAAATATTTCTTTTGATCCTATCAATAAAACCCTTTATCAAAATGAAGAAATTATCAACCTAACTAATAAAGAAAAAGAACTCCTAGCTTTACTTTTAAAAAAACGCCCTCATTTTGTAAATATAGAAACTATTTTTGACGAAATTTGGAGTTTAGATGAAGAGCCTGTGATCATGAGCCTTAGAGTGTATATCAAGAATTTAAGAAAAATTCTTGGTAAAGACCTTATCATCAATCAAAGAAATATAGGCTATGCCATTAGGCTAGAAAATGAAAAGTGAAAACTTTAATAATACCATTTTTAAAATCCTAGCCCTTTATATCATCACAAGTGGCGTATTTTTAACGATTTTTTTTATTACTTTTTATCAAAAAGAAGCAAATTATATACGATTAAATCAAATCACACACTCATACACTCACTATAATTATATTTTACAAAATATCATCGAAGCAAGACACGATAAAAATTTATTAAACAAAGATGATTTTTCTTATATTTCTAAAAAAATAAATACTCAATTTGCTATTGTTGCAAACAATCAAATCATTTTTAGTAATTTAACTTTTGATGCTTTAAAAATATTAACACAGCTTAAAGAAAACAACTTTATTTACAACGAAAACAAAAGATTATTCATAGATTTTTCAAGGATTAGAAATCTTAATACTTATATAGATACGAGTAATTTAAGAAAGCCAAAACACCATTCTCATTTTTTGAGACATAAAAATATCCATATCATTATAGAAACGGAAGATCTTGGCTTTAAAAAAGAACAATACCGCAAAGATAATTACAATAATTTAGATATTAACGATTATGCTAATGAACTTTGGAAACTAAAATTAAAAACTATTTTTTATACACTTATATGTATTTTACTACTTGCTATAATTGCTTATATACTCATCTTGCTTGTTTTTAAAAATATCAAAGAACAATTTAAAACACTCAATGATTTTATTAAAGATACCACGCATGAAATTAACACACCTTTGAGCGTGATTTTAGCTAGTATTAAAAAATTTGATGATACAAATTTAAATCCAAATAACACTAAAAAACTAAATCATATCAAACTAGCAAGTAAAAATTTAAATCATATCTATCAAAACCTCATAGCCTTAAATTTTTTCTTACAAAAAGAAAATACAAAAGAAGATATAAATTTAAAAGAGCTTTTAGAACAAAGATTAGAATATTTTGACACTTTAATCTCTCAAAAAAATCTCATCATTGAAAAAGAGCTTTTAGAGCAAAATTTCTATGCAAATAAAGAAGAAATGCAAATTTTACTTGACAATCTTTTAAGCAATGCCATAAAATACACCAATACTAATAAAAAAATCTTTATTTGTTTAAAAGAAAAAACACTTAGTATTAAAGATGAAGGTCAAGGTATGAGCGCTAAAGAAATTACTCAAATTTTTACACGCTACAAACGCTTTAATCAAGACCAAGGTGGTTTTGGCATAGGCTTAAATTTAGTCAAACAAATAGCCGATAAAAACAATATCAACATAAAAGTTTTGAGTAAAAAAGATAAAGGAAGTGAATTTATACTTTCTTGGTAGGGATAAAAATGGAAATTTGCTTAGAAAAAATTAAAATAGATAACGCTTGGAAAGAATTTTTAAAAGAAGAGTTTTTAAAGCCTTATTTTTTAGAAATAAAAACTCATTATATCAATGCTTTAAATGAAAGAAAAACTATATATCCGCCCGCGAATTTAATCTTTAATGCTTTTAATCTAACCCCTTTACAAGATTTAAAAATCATACTTTTAGGACAAGATCCTTACCACAACCCTCATCAAGCCATGGGTTTGAGCTTTAGCGTGCCAATGGGTGTTAAAATTCCCCCATCTTTGCTTAATATCTATAAAGAATTGCAAGATGATTTAAACATCCCTATAGCAAAACATGGTGATTTAAGTAAATGGGCTAAACAAGGAATTTTACTTTTAAATTCTATTTTAAGTGTAGAAGCAAATAAACCTGCTTCACATGCACATTTTGGTTGGCAAAAATTTACCGATGCGGTTATATCAAAACTTAGCAATGAAAAAGAAGGATTGATATTTTTACTTTGGGGAAATTATGCTAAAAATAAAAAAAATTTAATCAACCCTCAAAAACACTTTATCCTAGAAGCAGCACATCCTTCGCCTTTAGCAAGAAATGCTTTTTTAGGTTGCAAGCATTTTTCAAAAAGTAATGAAATTTTATCAAAACTTGGTAAAAGTCTTATTGATTGGAATTTAAACCCTTAATTTACTTAAAACTTATATACTTTCAAAAATTTTCAAAAAAGGAATACAATGACTTGTCCAGTTTGTGTAAATACTGACTTATTGATGAGCGAAAGAAATGGAGTTGAAATTGATTATTGTCCAAAATGCCGTGGTGTTTGGCTTGATCGTGGTGAGCTTGATAAAATCATAGAAAGAAATTCTTCTCAAAGTACACAACAACCTCAACAACAAAATTATAACCAACAAGCAAACTACCATCATAATAACGGCTATAAATACAAGAAAAAAGAAAGTTGGCTTGGGGAATTATTTGACTTTTAAGCCCAAAGGCTTAAAAGTTTTTATATTTTTACTTTAATTAAAGCATTTTCTGCCATTTTTGGCACCCATAAATACTCACCATCAAAAAACATATCTGCAGGACCTTTTATAGAAGCCAAATCAAGTTTTATTTCTTTATTATCTTTTAGAGTATAAATATATCCTTGAAGATTTTTACCCCAACTTGACACTAAAAGATTTTTATTTTTATCATACACAATGCCATCAAATTGTTCTATTTTTTTGCTTAATTCTTGAATTTTCTTTGAATTTAAATCAATACTAATGATTTTCCCACCTGCTTTATCACTTGGATCATAACCTGCTACAAATAAAGTATTTTTATCTATTAACAATCCATTTGGGCCACCATATTTTGAATCTAAATGGATAAAGTTTTCATATTTTTTATCCTTTAAAAATACTTTGTGGATGTATCCTGTACCTGTGTCACTAACTAATAATGTGTCATTATTTAACACAGCAATATCATTTAAAAATACCGCATTTTCTATAGGAAGTTTGAAAATTTCTTTTTTATTTTTTATATCAAAGCCATATAAAATATCAATATCAACCACATATAAAACATCACCTATTTTAGACATACCTTTTGGAGCATTAAGACCTTTTATAAATTCTAATTCCAAAATTTTTCCATCTTTATCTAATTTTGAAATAAAACCATCATTGTCTTTATTTAATGGAGTTAGCTCTTTTCCTACATTAGATACATAAACTGCATTTTTATCTACATATACACTTTCAGGATGTGCAAAACCTTTAAATTCTTGAACCTCTAAAGCATTTGCGCTGCAAAATGCAAATAAGGCCAAAGTTAAAATACTTTTTTTCATAATTGTTACCTTTCTTAAATTTTATTAACAAATTCTAATAAAAAACCAAAATAAAATCTATCATTTTTAAGATAAAAAATATAAGTTTTTTGACTTTTGTTCTTGTTTTGGGGTAATGCCATATCTTTTTTTATATCTTGCTATAAACCAAGCAGGAGAATTAAATCCAAGTTCATAACAAATTTGAGTGATATTTTTCGTAGAAAATTCAAGTAAAAATTTAGCTCTTTCAAAACGCTTATTATCAAGCCATTCTTTAGGAGTAATACCAAAACTTTGTTTAAAATTACGACTAAAACTTGCTATATCCATTTTACTAAATTTGGCCATAGAAGCTACACTTTCAAAGTCATTTTGACAATATGCAAACATCTTATAAAGCTCTAATTTAAAACCACTTAAAATGGCTTTTAAAAAAGCTAAAAACTCTGCATTATCTTCACTATATAATAAAGACAAAAATAATTCTTCAAATTTTAATCTAAGCAGATATTCATTTTTCTCATTAAATTCATTTATACAAGGTAAGAAAGACTCGAAAATACCTTTAGTTATCAGATTAGTTTTTAAACTAAATAAACTTTTAGCATATTTTGGAGAATCTAATTTACAAATTAATTCTTGATATTTAAAAATAAGTTCTATTAAAATACTTTCCTTAAAACACAAAATAATAGATTCATATATATTTTCATCATTTAAATAATCTCTAATGGAAAAAGAATTTTTTGTAAAAAACACAAGCTCATCTTTTTTTACATTAAACTGATTATCCATAGTATAAATACTTTTAGAACCTTTTAAAATAAATACTAAAGCATAATCTTTAAATACAACTTCTTGATTTTTATCATTTGAAAAATCTTTTTGATACCAACATAAAGAAAAAAAAGTATTTTTCAAAACATTTTGACTGATTTTTTCAAGATCTTTTGGAAAAATTAACATATATACCTTTTTATAAGTTTTTTGATTATGTATATAATACAATAAAAAATATTTTTTATTAAGAATTTATGTTACAATATAATTAATTTCAATTAAAAAAAGGAGAAAAAATGAAAAAAATCATTCTAGGTTCTTTACTAGCATCAAGCTTTTTATTTGGAGCAAATTTAGAAAATTTTAATCCAAAAGCACAAAAAGATCATTTAGTTATCAAAATGGAAATTCTTGATAAAAAAGCTAATAAAGATGCAGGCGAAGTTGTAGCAGTACAAACTCCTTATGGGGTAGCATTTTATCCAAATCTTAAAGGTTTAGAAAGTGGAATTCATGGCTTTCATGTTCATGCAAATGCTGATTGTGGAGCAACTGATAAAGGTTTAGGTATGAAAGCAGGTGGACACTGGGATCCTGAAAAAACAGATGCTCACTCAAGCCCATGGGATGATAAAGGTCACAAAGGGGATTTACCACCACTTTATGTAGAAAAAGATGGTAAAGCAACTAACCCTGTATTAGCACCAAAAATCAAAACTCTTGATGAGCTTAAAAATCATGCTCTAATGATACATTTTGGAGGAGACAATCACAGCGATCATCCTGCAGCACTTGGCGGTGGCGGTGCTAGAATGGCATGTGGTGTTATAAAATAAAAATCTAAAGGCTTTTTAGCCTTTAGTGTTATTTAAAAAGCTTAGTAAAATCAAAATCACCCATAAAATCATGGCTTGATCCGCCAAAACTTTGACTAGGACTATAAGTAGCAATAGCCACTGCAAGCTCACTAAGCATAGAAGCTATTTCTTCTCTTTTATCGACTATATAAGCTTTCATACCTTCATAATCACTAGTTTCTAAAATTTTTAAAGGATTATAAATTTCAAAAGCAAATGCCTTTGAACCAACATTTACATTATAATTATTATCAAATAAAGCATTACCTAAAAATGAGCAATTATCTACTATTTTCAAACTTTCACTAGCAATTAAAACTTTATCTTGCACATCTTCATAGTTTTTATCTTCTAGAAGTTTTGAAATTTTTTTCAATGAAGAATCTAAAATTTGCAAAGCACCTATAAAGTCATTAGCATCAGTAATATCTTCACTAAATTTTTGCGTTTGATGTTTTAAATTCGCACCATCTATACTTGAACCTACTTGTCCTAAATGTTTTTGTAAGATTTCTAATTCATCTCTCATAATACACCTTCCTTGTTATTGCTATAACAAGAAAAGCATTTTTTATTCCAAATTTTGATCTACCCAAACTCTAAAATCTTTAGCAAAAAGCAAAAAAACCTCATCATAGTTTTGGATTAAAATTTGAGGATTATTATCATTTAATTCTTTTTCATAGTAAAAGTACTTACTCGCTATAAGTTTTTTAGTGTTTATTTGCACTAAATTTAAATTAATACCAAACTTTATTTTAGAATGCAACTCATCACTAAAATCTTGCTCTAAAATATCCACTTTACTTTCTAAAACATAATCAGCACTAGCTAGACTATCTTGATTTAAAACTGCTTTAAATACCCCTAAATCTTGCAAATGAAATTCCAAAAAAGATTTTATCATTAAAGCAGGATTTTCTTTCCAAAAATGATAAGCATAGGTATTGATAGTATAATCTTTTTTATAAAAAATTTCATTAGTATAAGCTAAGCCTTTAGGTAAGGAAACTATAATAGTTGCATTTTTTTTATTTTGACTTTGCTCTAGCTTTTCTAAATTAATACTAAAATATTTATTTGCAGGTAAAGTTTGACTTGGATTAATCAAAGAGCAAGCGCTAAAAAAAATAGCTATTAAACTAATATATAAATATCTCATTTTATTCTCCTGGAGCATATTGAGTAGCCTTATCTTTATAAATTATATCTGAAGGATTTTGCTTTAAAATATTTAATAATTGCGTAAAATCTAAAAACAAAACTCTTAAAATATCCAAATTTTCATTTAAGAGCATTCTACTTTTATTAAGCTCATTAAGTTGGCCATTAGCATTGTTTAAAAAATTTGAAAATTCATCTGCACTTTTGCCAAGTTTAGAACTTGTTTTATTTAAATTTGCTAAGAATGCTGGTACATTAGCATTTAAATGTGCAGAAAATTCTGATGAATTTTGCAAAATTTGCTCTATGTTTTTTAAATTTTTATCACTTAAAAGTTTTTCTAATTTTATTTTTGAACTTGTGATTAGTTCTAATAAATTTGAAGTTTGCTTATCTATGCTTGCAAAAAAACTTTCTTTTGATTTTATAATAGGATAAACATCATCACCTGCTCTCAAAACACTAGCTTCCTCACTACCTCCTGCAAGCTGAATAAATTTAAATCCTGTTATGCCTTGAATTTGCAAACTTGCATAAGTATCTGTTTTAACAACCAAACTAGAATCAAGCTTAACTAAAATTTTTACTCTTAGTTGCTTACTTGAGCTATCTATACTGATATTTTCAACACTTCCAACATCTACTCCTAAAAATTTAACTGGAGCTTTTACACTAAGTCCTGCAACTGATTCTTCCATATAAATTTCATAATATTTGAATGATTTTTCATCTTTTAAATTTCCATACCACACTATAAAAAACAAACTGATAAAAAATAACACACAAACAAAAATTCCAATCAAAATATAATTTGCTTTGTTTTCCATTATTGCATAAACCTCTCATAAAGTCTTGGATTTTGCTCTTGCAAAGCCTCAACATTTCCCAAAAAACCAACTTTTTTTTCTTCTATAATCAAAAAGCGGTTTAAAACATTTTTCATACTCTCTTTATCATGAGTAATTAAGACTACACATAATTTAAAGCTTTGTTTTAAACTCAAAAGCAACTCATCAAATTCTCTTGAGCTATAAGGATCAAGCCCAGAAGTTGGCTCATCTAAAAAAAGTAATTTAGAATCAAGCGCCAAAGCTCTAGCTATGGCCACTCTTTTTTTCATACCCCCACTTAACTCACTAGGATAAAGCTTTGCCACGCTCTCATCAAGCCCTACCATCTTAAGCTTCATCATAGCTATTTCTTTAATGTCGTTTTTGCTAAGTTTTGTGTATTCAACCAAAGGTATGCTAATGTTTTCAAGTATATTAAAAAAGCTAAATAATGCTCCATATTGAAAAACAACACCCCATTGTTTTTGCAAAAACAGAGCATCTTCATCGCTTATATTTTTTAATCTCTTACCTAAAATTTCATACTCTCCCTTATCAAAATGCTCAAGCATTAACATTTGTCTTAAAAGCACAGATTTACCACTACCACTACCACCTAAAATGCCAAAAATTTCATTATCTTGCACTTCAAAACTAATATCTTCATGCACACATTTACTTCCAAAATAAGTGCTGATATTTTTAGCCTTTATAATCAAAATCCAGCCTTTGTCAAAAATACAGAGAAAATCGCATCAAAAGCTATTACCCAAAAAATAGCATTTACCACACTTTTTGTCGTATAAACACCTATGCTTTCGGTAGTTTTTTGTACAAAAAATCCTCTAAAACAAGCAATAGAAGCAATCAAAAATCCAAAAATAGGTGCTTTTATAAGTCCTATGATAATATGTTTTAGCTCCACTGCTTCTTTGAAACGACTCATAAACTCACTCGCACTAATTTCTAAACTAAACCAAGCAACTACAATTCCACCTATAATACTTAAAATATCAGCTACTATTACTACCAAAGGCATAGCAAGTGCTAAAGCTAAAACTCTAGGCAAAATGATAAATTCACTTTCTTTAAAACCCATAGTTTTCATCGCATCAATTTCATCAGTAAGTTTCATTACTCCAATTTGAGCTGTATAAGAACTTGCACTCCTGCCTGCAATAACAATAGCACTAATTAATGGTGCAAGCTCTCTAGTGGCAGAAATTCCCATTAAATCGACAATATAAATATTAGCTCCAAATTGTGCAAGTTGATACGCAGCTTGATAAGCAAGCACCACACCCACAAGCAATGAAGTTAGCATAATAATAGGTAAAGCATTAATAGCGCTATTTTCTACATGATATAAAAATGCCTTAAAGCGAAGTTTTTTAGGGTTTAAAAGTGTTTTAAAACAAGTATAAATAATAAGTCCTATGAAATTTAAAAACTGCACTAAAATTGTAAAAGAATTTGCAACTTTCTTTCCTAAATTTTCAAAAAAATCTTTGATTGTTTTTTTATCTTCATAAGAATCACAAAAGCTTTTGTAGTGTTTTTGACAAAGTTCAAAAAGCTTAGCATGCTCGCTTTTAAGATTTATCCTACTAAGCTCAAAACCTTTTTGCTTAAATTCATTTTCTAAAGCTAGAAAATACCTAATTCCGGCAGTATCTATAAAATCTAAATTTGCAAAATCAAAAATAATATTTTTTTGAGTAGGAAAATCTAATTTTTCCAATTTTCCTACGCTTGTTTTATCCCATATACCAAAGACGCTAAAAATGCATTCTTGATTTTTAACATCTTTGATTATTTTATTTTTCATTACATAGACTTAAAATATATGAGCTTAATTTCTCCTCACTAAATCCAAAATGCTCAAATACATCTTTATCTTTACCACTCTCACCAAAACTTTCTATACCATAAAGCTCATCACAAATTCTATAAAGCTCGTTTGAATTTGCAGCTTCCACGCCTATAACCTTACCTTGTAAAATTCTTTCTTTATAAGATTTTTCTTGAGCAATAAATAACTCACAACAAGGCATAGAAACCACATTAGTAATCACACCTTTTTCTTTTAAAATCTTAGCTGTTTTTACACATAATGACACTTCACTACCACTTGCTAAAAGTGTAAATTGCGCATTTGCGTTTTCTTCTAATAAATAAGCCCCATTTTCAACATCTCCAAAAACAGGCTCGCTTAAAGCACTTAACTTTTGACGCGATAAAACAAAAACACTTGGCATATTAGTTTTAAGTGCAATCTGCCATGCTTTTACATTTTCAACCCCATCAGCTACTCTAAATGTCAATGAATTTGGCATAGCTCTAAAAGTGCTAAGCTGCTCTATAGGTTGGTGTGTTGGGCCATCTTCACCTACACCTATACTATCGTGAGTAAAGATGAAAAAGTGTTTAGCCCTCATCAAAGCTGCTATTCTTGCAGCAGGTTTTAAATACTCACTAAATATAAAAAAAGTAGCACAATAAGGCAAAAACAAACCATATCTTGCAAAAGCATTTGATATAGCAGCCATTGCATGCTCTCTTATACCATAGTGGATATTTTTTCCATTTGGAAAATCGCCCATATCTTTGAGTTCAGTTTTATTTGATGGACCTAAATCTGCACTACCACCTAAAAATCCCGGTAAGGCTTTAGCGATAGCATTTAAAATCACACCATTGCTATCTCTAGTAGCTAAATCTTGTCCTTTAAAATCAGGAAATTGTATTTTTGAAAAATCAGGCTCTAAAAGCTCTTTTAGCAATGCTTGCTTCTCTGCATTTAAATTTTGCACTTTTTGATTCCATTTAGCTTGTGCTAAATCCCCAAGTTCTATTGCCCCGCTAAAGCGAATTTTAACTTCTTCTGGGATTTCAAAAGTTTTTTGTGGATCAAAACCTAAAGCCTCTTTTGCCTTTTTTATAAGCTCTTCGCCCAAAGGTGCTCCGTGAGAATGATGACTTCCCTCAAGATCTAAAGCTCCTTTAGCTATAGTAGTATGAGCGATAATCAAACAAGGCTTTTTGCTTTCTTTAGCAGTTTTTAATGCTAAATCAATTTGCTCAAAATCATGCCCATCTATCTCAAGTACTTCAAAATTTTGCGCTCTAAAACGCTCTTTTACATTTTCATTAAAAGCAATGGCCACATCACCTTCAATTGAAATATTATTGCTATCATAAATGATGATTAAATTATCAAGGTTATGCACACCTGCTAAAGAACAAGCCTCATAAGAAATTCCTTCTTGTAAATCTCCATCACCGCATAAACAATATACTTTATGATTGATAATATCCTCACCCAAAAGCAAACTTGCTTTTTTGGCTGCCATAGCAAAACCAACCGCATTTGCAATGCCTTGTCCTAAAGGCCCTGTGGCGATTTCAACACCTGGAGTGAAAACTTCAGGATGACCTGGGGTTTTAGAGTGTAATTGACGGAAATTTTTTAAATCTTCTAAACTTACATCATAACCGCTCAAATGTAAAAAGCTATAAAGCAAAGCACTAGCATGACCACCTGAAAAGACTAATCTATCGCGGTTTAACCATGTAGGATCTTTTGGATTATGCACTAAATGAGTACTTAAAACACTTATAATATCTGCTAAACCCATTGGAGCACCTGGGTGGCCTGAATTTGCTTTTTGCACCATATCCGCACATAAAAATCTTATAGTGTTGGCTTGTTTTTGTAACATTGTTTAACCTTTTAAATATTTATCAATCAAAATTTGAAGCTCATTAGCAAGCTTAGAGTCTAAATTTTTCATTTTTTCTTCACATAAAGCAATTTTATCATCTTTTGCCTTTTTAGCACCTTCTAAACCTAAAAGTTTAACAAAAGAATTTTTATGCAAATCATTATGAGTTGGCTTTCCTGCTTCTTGAGTATCTAAAGTCGCATCGATAATATCATCTTTGATTTGAAAAACTAATCCTATCAAAAGCCCTATTTCATAAATTTGCTCGCATTCTTTTTCATCTAACTCACAAATTTCACAACCCATTTTTAAAGCCGCTGCAATCAATCTTGCAGTTTTATGAATGTGCAAAAACTCAACTTGCTCTAAATTTAAAGGCATATCTTCAAAATAACAATCAATAGCTTGCCCGATAATCATACCACCAAGCCCTGCATTAAAGGCTAGAGTTTCTATGAGTTTTAATCTAACATTTTCTTTTAAATCAAGCTTAGAAAGAAGTAAAAAAGCTTGAGTATTTAAAGCATCGCCCACTAAAATAGCCGTAGTTTCATCATATTTTTTGTGTAAAGTTTGCTTTCCTCTACGCAAAGAAGCATCATCCATAGCGGGCAAATCATCATGTATTAAAGAGTAAGTGTGGATAAATTCCAAAGCCAAAGCTGCATTTAAAGCCTTTTCAAACAAAGCAGGATTTTTAGCATTAACTATACCCAAAAGCAGTTGGGCTCTAAAATGCTTCCCACCAGCTTCTAACATCCATTTTAATGCTTCATTAAAAAATGGATGAAAACTTTGAGTTTTAGGAAAATTTTGCTCTAAATGCTGTTTGAATTTTTCTAAAATCACTTATTTAGCCTTATAAAAAAGTCAAAGTATCCTTTATTAAAATGCTCAAAGTCATTATTTTTCGCTGAAGGGATATTGCTTGCTTGTCTTGAGACTAGAATATCAAAAGTATTAGCTTGAGCTAAAACAGCTTGAAGTTCATTAAAATTGTTGATTTTTTGATTATTAATTCTTAAAATCTTATCCCCTTTTAAAAATCCAGCCATTTGTGCTTTAGAATTTGGAGTAACTTCTGTAACATTCATTTTCATATCTACGCGTAATCCTAGATTACTATAAAAAGAACTTGGCTTAGTTTGAACCACTTTTTTAGGCTTAGCAAATGCACCCAAGTCTTTATCAAAAACCATAGTGGAGATATTAACATCTTTATTATCTCTTAATACATTAAAGTATAAAGTTGCACCGCGATCAGCAAATAAAATTTTTTCATTTAGTTTTCTTAAATCATCATAAGCTTGTCCATCAACACTCACAAGCTCATCATTAAGTAAAAATTGTCCATTTTTACGCACATTTTTAACATAAATTTTGCCATCACGCATATCAAAATCCACACCTATATCACCCCAATAAGCATCAGGATATTTTGCAAAGTGTTTTAAATAACGATTACCTATAAGTTTGCCATCTTCTAAACTTATACCAAGCATTTTACAACACGGCGAGTTAAGTTCTCCGATTTTAGAAGCAAAGTCAAGTTGATCACGCTCTGTCAAACTTTGCCCAAAATACTTCAAATGTCCTATATAGCTTTTATTGCTATCTAAAATTCCCACCCAACTATTGCGTGTTAAATCTTCTTCATTTCCCATAGGTGCAGGAATTAAACTAAAATCTGTTTTTACTAAATACAAATTTAAAAAGGGATCATATTTAGTATAGCTGTTTAATTTCGCGTTTTTAGTTTTAACTACTGCTAAAGTATTTTCATTTAAGGCAAAGGCAGGTAAGCCCTCATAAATCAACATACTAGCTTTATTTTTTTCATAACAACCCAAAAAATCATTAAAAGTCGGTCTTGGCACAGCAAAAAGTGTGCAAACTACACCCAAAATACAAAGTAAAATTCTCATAGCATTCCCATTCCGCTAAATAAATTACTAGCCATTGATTTTTTATTTTGTTCTACCATTTTCATCACATCATTAATCGCTGCTATTAGTAAAATTTGCATAGACTCTTTATCTTCTAACAAAGAATCATCAATGTTTATATCGATGATTTCACCTTTTCCATTAGCACTAACTTTTACTAAACCACCACCACTTTTTGCACTAAATTCTTTTTTTAAAGCTTCTTGCTCTAATTCATTTGCTTTTTCTTGAGCCTTAGTTAAAAGCTCGCCCATTTTAGAAAAATCCATATTTTCAAACATTTATTTTCCTTCTTTTAATATCTCTAATACTACTTGTTTATCATTAAAAGGATATTTTACACCCTTGATTTCTTGATAAGTCTCATCGCCCTTACCCAAAATCACTACAAAATCATCTTTTGTTTTAAGCTCTAATGCTTTTTTGATCGCTTCTTTTCTATCACATTCTATAAAAACACTCTCATCTTTTTCTATACCATTTAAAATATCATTAATTATATCCATTGGCTCTTCTGAACGCGGATTATCACTTGTGATGATGAGTTTTTTAGCATAGTGTTTGGCAACTTTAGCCATTAACGGACGCTTAGTTTTATCTCTATCTCCCCCTGCTCCAAAAACCACAATCAAATCACGATATTTTAAAGCATCTAAAACTTTTTCTATGCCATCGGGCGTATGAGCAAAATCTACAATCACATCTTTTGCAACCACTTGCATTCTACCCTCAATGCCACCAAAATTACTAATGGCCTTTTCAAGCTCTTTTAAATTTGGCTTAACAAGTTCATTTACACAAGCGCTTGCGGCCAAAAGATTATAAAGATTAAAAAGCCCCACCAAAGAAGAATCAATCATAAAAGTTTCTTTACCAAAATTTACCACAGCTTCAATGCCATTTTTTAAAGCATAAGCTTTAATGTGATAATAACTTGGATTTTCCACTCCATAAGTAAAAGCACCTTTGACATTAAAATTTATAGCTTTTGCATCTTTGTTGATAAATTTCATACACTCATCGGTAAAAAAACTTTCTTTTGCCGCTTGGTAGTTTTGAAAATCCCCATGAAAATCTAAATGATCTTGAGTGATATTAGTAAAAATTTTAGCCTTAAACTCAAGCCCTTCAATGCGATTTTGCACTAAAGCATGCGAGCTTACTTCCATAATCAAAAATTCACATTTTTCCTTACTTGCTAAAGATAAAAACTCTAAGGTTTGTAAAATAGGAGCAGTAGTTAAGCCTTTTGGAGTGATATTTTTATCATTTATAAAACTACCCCTAGTTCCCATTAAGGCACATTTAAAACCTAAATCAAGCAAGATAGAGTAAATAGCCCCCGCGGTAGTTGTCTTGCCATTTGTGCCTGTAATGCCTATGATTTTAATATTTTCATCTATATTTAAAAGCTTCTTGCATTCGCCAATGCCAATAACTTTTGCTTGTTTTTCTAAAGCTTGATGAAGAAATTTTTCATTTTGAGTAGTTTTTAAGAAAAAACAATCTTTTTCGCATTCATTAGAATTATCACAAATGAAAGTATTTTCAATCTTTACTATCATAATTTAATTCCTTGATTTTCTCACTAAGCTTAATAAATCTATAATTAGAATAAAAATGCGCTGAAACATCTTCCATATAAGCTACGAGCATATCTTTATAACCATGTTCTAAAAGCTTTTCTAAAAAATCCACAAAATCTTCTTTATCGTTAATAATAAGTTTATTAGATATTATAACATTTTCTAAAGCTTGTTTAAACCCAACTTTTGCTTCGCTAAGTAAAAAATCTTGATAACTCAAGCCCTCAAAATCTTCGCTATCTTCTTCAAACTGCACACTTTGGCTAAGATTAATGAGTTTTTCTAAGTCTTTATCTACTTTAGTATTTTTATAATTTTGCATAAAAAATTCAAAAAAAACAAAAGCTTCTTCAGGGCTTTTTAAAGCCAAATCACAAATATTAATAAAAGTTAAAAGTCTCTTATTTTTACGCTTTTCATAAGCGAGAGAAAAATACATCTTAGCATTTTTAAAATCTTTTTTGTAAAAACATTCTATGGCTATTTTTTTATAATTTTGCAAATTCGCTTTCCCCGCCTGCTAAATTTACTATAGTAATATCTGGATGTATATCGATTTTAAGTTGTTTTTCCAAGCCATATTTCAAAGTCGTCCCACTAGCTGGGCAGCCATGACAAGCTCCGGTTAGCTTCACATAAACTACACCATTTTTCACACCCAAAAAATCAAGCCCTCCGCCATCATTTTCTAAAATATGCATAGTTTTAGCTAGACTGGCTTTTACAGGTTCGATTAATTCCTCATCACTAAAAGGCATATTCATAATTTTTCCTTGATTATTTTTAGTTTAATTTTATCTTATTTGCCTTTAAAAAATGTAAATTATTGTTTATTTTAGACTTTTTGCTATACAATGGTAAAAAGACTTTAGGAAATTTTATGCAAAAACACACCCAAATAAAAGGTTTTGAAAAACTCAAACTCATTATCATACTAGGCTTTTTATCTGCCATAGCACCACTTTCAACTGATATGTATTTACCTGCTTTAAATGAAGTAGAAAAAAGCTTTCAAACAAATTCTTTTTACACTCAACTTTCTCTTGCAAGTTTTTTCATCGCCTTTTCTTTAGGTCAGCTTTTATATGGACCATTAAGTGATGTGTATGGAAGAAAAAAACCTTTATATATAGGACTTTTTATTTTTATTTCTTCAAGTATTGCTTGTGTTTTAGTTGATTCCATTCATGCTTTTATAGCTTTGCGTTTTTTTGAAGCTTTAGGGGGTTGCGTGGGTGTAGTCGTAGCAAGAGCTATAGTAAATGATGTTTTTGAGCTTAAAGAAGCAGCAGGAGTTTATGCTTTAATGATGGTTTTTACTTCTTTAGCACCTATGCTTTCTCCTACTTTTGGTGGAATTTTACTTGAATTTTTTTCTTGGCGTAGTATATTTTTGACATTGTTTATTTTAGGCTTTATTTTATTTTTACTTGTTATTTTTGTTCTAAAAGAAAGCAACCTCAACACCCAAGGTAAAAAATTCAATCACAAAGAAGTTGCAAAAAGTTACAAAAAAATCCTAAAAGATCGTCGTTTTGTGGTGTATTTACTTTGTGGGAATTTAATCTTTGCAGGTTTTTTTGCTTATTTAACCGGCTCATCTTTTGTTTTTACACGCGTTTTTGGATTAAGCGAGCAACAATACGCAGCCCTTTTTGGAGCTCATGCTCTAAGTTTTGTTATATGTGCAAATATCAATGCAAGATTAGTCCTTAGATTTTCTCCTTATTATATACTCCCTAGAGCGCTTATGGTAATTACTTTTTTAACTTTTTTACTCATTTTGGGTGCAACTTTTGAGCTAGGTTTTTGGGCTTTTGAAATTCCTTTATGTTTTATCATAGCAAGTTTGGGTTTTATCCTGCCAAATACCACAACCTTAGCTATGGCAAGATCAAAACAAAATGCAGGCAGTGCTTCAGCACTCTTAGGTGCAGCACAATTTGCTATGGCGGGAGTAATGGCATTTTTAGTAAGTCTTTTAAATGCTAATACACCTATATTTTTATCACTTATTTTAGGAACTTGCACATTTTTATCTTTGATTTCTTATCTAAGTTTGATTAATAAAAGAAAGTTAAATAAAATCAAAAAGAAGTTAAGCGTGATTTCTCACGCTTAATTAAGCAATATTTTTGAAAAGATTCACTAACTATATCGAACCTTTTTCAAAAAACTTTATATTTATTTTCAAAACACTTATAAACAATTTATGTTAAAATTTCTCATCAATCAATAAAATAAAGGCTTTATTAATGAAAAAAATAGCTACTATTTTTGCAGGAGCCGAAGGATGTGGAAAAACTACCTTATATTATAATGAACTTGAAAAAAACAAAGACTTTGGACTTAGAATCAACATCGATGAAATCGTAAGTAGCTTTGGTGATTGGAAAAATCGAGAAGATCAATTTAGAGCTTCAAGGATAGCCATTAAAATGCGTGAAAACTATATTAAAAAAGCTTATGATTTTAACCAAGAAACCACACTTTGTGGCACTAGCATTTTATCTTTATTCAAAAAGCTACAAAAAAATTCTTACACTATAAATCTTTACTACATCGGACTAGACTCTCCAAACACAGCAAAACAAAGAGTTAAAATTCGCGTAGCTAAAGGCGGGCATGATATAAAAGAAGAACTTATAGAAAAAAGATACTACGAGTCTTTACAAAATTTTAACACCGTTGCTAAGTTCTGTAATCGCATTACTATTTTTGACAATACTCAAAATTATAAAAAACTCTTAGAATTTAAAAACAACAAGCTAGAAATATTTGAAACTACCAAATGGCTAGAACCATTAATGATAAATTTTAAAAATCCAAGTTTATAAATTTTTATTTTAACTTGTCGATATGCAAATCATGCTACTCACTCCTTAAGGCAAGAAAGAAGTGAGTTAGCAATAGATTGAAGGCTTCAAGGCTATCAAGTATTACAAGGCTACCTCGATAACCTTGTAAAGCTTGATCCCAAGGTTTTTAAAACCTTGGGTTAAGATTATTGTTTTAATTGAAGCAAAGTATTTAAAAGCTGATCACTTGTGGTAATCGTTTTTGAGTTTGCTTGATAACCCCTTTGGATTACGATAAGCTCTGTTAATGCACGACTTAAATCCACATTCGACATTTCTATGGCTGAACCTTTTAAGCCCCCTCTACCGCCTTCGCCTGCATGACCTATGGTAGCTGTTCCTGAGTTTGCTGTCGCTTTATAAAGGTTATTACCCATTTCTTCAAGACCCATGTTGTTTGGGAAAGTAGCTAGAGCAACCTTAGCTAGAGCTAGAGTTTTACCATTTGTAAATTCTCCATAGATATAACCATTCTCATCGGTTCTTAATGCATCTGGTTTTAAGTTACCCCCTGTGTAACCATCAGTTTCTTGTTTAGTGGTAGCTGAGTCTTTATCATAGCTTGTTAAACCATCAAAACCACCTGTTGTACCAAAGTCAAGTTTTATAACTTGATCAGGTTTTGAGCCGTTATTTCCGGTGAAATTTAACACATTCGGCGTATAGCTTTGTAAAGAGCCATCATTACCAAATCTTAAATTTCCTACTACTATATTTCCTGGAGCACCATCACCACTGAAATTAATCTCTGCAGGCTCAGGTACTGAGATGATGATAGACCATTCAGCTCCACCATCTGCTGTTTTACTTTGCTTAGTAAATTGCACAGTTAGCTCATGTCTAGTTCCTAATGAATCAAAAATTTCTATACTAGCAGTATGAGCTGAAAGATACATGTCTTGAGAGTATTTTTCATTATTACCTGCATTGAAATTTCCATCTAAAGCACTAAACATCGCTGTGAATTTATCATTTGTAGCGATTTTATTTACCTCATCTGAAAAACCCGTAACTTTAAAAGTCATATCCTTAGAATTTGTCCCTTTAGGATTGGTGATTTTAAATCTACCATCACTTTCTACTACTACTTCAACCAAAGGATTTGCATCTTCACCAACACCTTGCCCATTATTGGTTGCATTTTCTAAACTTCCATCGCCATCATAATCCACACCCCATCTTGCATCTCTTTGTAAAAGCTCTCTTAAATCTTCCGTAGTGTGAAAAACTCTTTGTCCATTTGCTGTAGGCATATTTTGTGGTGGGTTGTTGCTTGGATTAGGATTTGGTCCTATATCTACACTATTTGGACTATAAATATATTCATGAGCTGTTACAACCTGAACAGAAGTTTTAGCTGCCCCATTTACTGGATCATTATCTGTTGTTCCTAGCCAAGCCCTACGTGCAGTACCTTGCAAAGTTAATACATTGTTTAAAGGGTCTGTTTGAGGATTTCCATTGGTCTGAATTTGCCCTCCTGCTGTAGTATCATCATGTATAACAATATCCAAATTTTTAGATTTTGCTGTGGTTCCTGTGCTATTATCGTTTGTAAAAGTGATTTGTCCATTTACCACCGAAGCTACTACACCAGTTTCAGCTGTCTTAGCATTAATAGCATTGATGAAAGTTTCTTGCCCCACACCTTCTGCTTGAATATTTACACCATTAATAGTAATATTCAATTTTGCAGCATGAGTTGTTTCACCATCTTTAAAACCCCAATATGTATATTGAGTATTTGCTTGCCATTTTGCTCTATCTTGTGGTAAATCAGCGTGCATTTTAACATTTGAAGTATGTTTGGCATCAGCATAACTTACCCATATACCTTGACCACTTCTTAAATTTAAACCCTCACCCTGAGCATTAAACACTACGCCCATATCTACACCTTTTTCGGTTACTTGGGCTCCACTTTTTGAAGTAGTGTAAAATTCAGTATGGCCGGTATCATTTTCATCTATAGCTGTTCCTGTATCAGTTCTCATACCATGAGTAGAATCTAGTGCATAAATAGGACGCTTAGCAGAAGCATTCATACCTAAAGTATTACCACTATCTAAATTTGCTGTAAGTTTTACTGAAGAGCTTGGTCTAGCTGGCATACTCATACCAGGTGGGATCACGATATCACCTACTGAGGTTGAAGAGTCAATTTGGCCTGTTTCTTGATTATAATTCCAACCTTGAACAGTATAGCCGTTATTATCTACGAAATTTCCTACTGCATCTGTTTTAAAGTCCCCTGCACGAGTATAATACTGAGTGGTACCACCATCATTTGATACGATGAAAAATCCATCTCCATTAATAGCCATATCGGTGTTTTTATCTGTGGTTTGGATATTACCTTGAGAGTGAATTCTAGTCGTAGAATTTACGCCTGCACCAAGTCCAACTTGCATAGGGTTTTTACCACCTAGGTTGCCATCTGGAGCTGTAGCTATCTTAGAAGTTTGGCTCATAAGCGTTGAGAAATCCGCACGAGAATACTTAAAACCAAATGTATTAACATTGGCTATGTTATTACCTTCTACATCCATTGCGTATTGGTGTGCTTGGAGTCCTGAAACCCCAGCCCAAAGAGATCTCATCATAATTAAATCCTTTAAAAAATATTGCTTTGTGAATATCTCACAATCTTCTATTGCTTAACCAAGACAAAGCAATAAGTGTTCCAAAAATGTAAATATTTCTAAAACTTGTATAAATTTATAATGTGAATTGTGTAATTAAGAATTGCTAGTATTTTTAAAGACTGATGAAAGAATATCTATATGCTCTAATAAACCTTTTTTGATTTGAGAATTTGGAACTCTCATAGGATCTAACTGAACAATAACCCCTTCTTTTCTTGCGTGTTTTATAGCCGGTATAAAATCGCTATCTGCAGTGATAAGAATGATTTTTTCAATTTGCTTTTTTATAGATAAAGTAGCAATATCTAGTCCTATTTTCATATCAACACCTTTTTGCCTAATATCTAAAACAAAATCATCCTCAGTTAAACTATCGATTTCTATCTCTTTATATAAAAGTTGTTTAAATTTATCATAATTTTTGATTTTCCATTGGAAGTTATTTTCATCAATCTCGCCCAATCTTACAGCAAAATATGGTTGCTGTCTTAGACAATCTAACAAACTAGTTCTAAATTTAAAAGTATCAGTTTTTCCAAGATTTAATGATTTATCTGTTTTTTCTATAGGTGGCATAGGAACATTTTTATTTAATGGTTCGCAGTCATGAACATAAACTCTATATAAATAATCTCTATTTCTTTTAACAGACTCAAACACATAATCTTTTAATCTTTTAGCTAATTCTTCAGGAGTCATATCTTTGATATGTTTTAAAGTGTTATATCTTTCTATAAAAAAGACAAATCCACTAAAACTGCGGTTTTTCTAGGCTGTATGATGGAAAAATTTATGTTTTCGTTAAGGTTACTCATAAAAATTCTAAATACATAACGAGATGTCAATCTAAAAATAAACGGCTAGACGACTTCTCGCTATGCAATGATGATTTATTATAACATAATAAATTAAAATTGCTATAACTTTTCAAAAAGGCATTTGTAAAAATTTTGTAAAGTTTTTTTAAAATTACTCGATATAGTTAGTGAATCTTTTCAAAAATATTGCTTAATTAAGCGTGAGAAATCACGCTTAACTTTATACTAGCTTGATAGATTAGAAACTTCTTTTTGTAATTGTGAAAAATCATCTTTTATGTATCTTGAAAATTCTTTTATATTATGTGAATTTTGAAGATTTTCATCTGCTAAAGCAACTATGTGATTGATACTTTTTACTATAAAATTTAAATTTTCTTTAGTAGTGGAACTATGAGATATGATTTGTTCTATGTTTTTAAAATTTTGTTGAAATAATGTTTCAAAACTATCTATCTTTTCGCTTGTAGTATTACTTTCTAAAAGAAGATTTTCCACGCTAAACTTACTAGAATTTAAACTTTCCTTGCTTTTATCTACATTTTGAGTGATAGATTTTACATTTAAATCAATATCTAAAAGAGAATTTTGAGTCGATTCTGCTAGTTTTCTAATCTCATCAGCTACCACAGCAAAACCCTTTCCATGCTCGCCTGCACGAGCTGCTTCTATAGCTGCATTAAGTGATAAAAGATTGGTTTGATCAGCTATATTTCTTACAGCTTCTACTATTTTAGTAATAGATTGTGTATTCGAGTGCAAATCATCAAAATGCTTGATTAAATCTGAATTTTGAAGAACTATTTTTTCAACTATGATTTTTACATTTTCTAGCAATGATTTGATTTCTTGTGCCACTTCAAACATATTTTCTTGATTATTTTTTCCTGATAAAATATCTTTTATAAAATTGTCTAATAAATCATTACTTTGCATACTTTTATCTTGCGTATAATCAATCAATTCTTTCATAGTTTTACTAGAATCAAACAAGGCATTTGAGATACCATCTAAACCTTTTATATTTTTTTCTACACAGATGCTTTTTTGTGTGATAACAACAAGAATATTTTTGATTTTTTGTTTGAATTTTTCTATCAAAGAAAGAATTTTCTCATTTTCTATACTTAAATAAGTATTAATTTTGCTAGTAGAATTTAAAGAAAGATTTTCCAACTCATTAGTAATAGTTTTAGTCATATCCACACCCCATTTCTTCTCATCTGTGTCGTGAAAAATCAAAGCGAGAGCCATAAAATATTGGATAATCTGACCTATTATATTTTGAGTAAAAAAATAAGCATTAATCAACAAAACTATAATACCTACAATATGAATTATTCTCATACGAAAATACAATGAACGAAACATATTAAAATCCTTTTTTTTGTTTTATAGACTTTTAACATAAAGTGTTATTGAATTTTCTTGATTTATGTTAATAAAACTAAATTAATCTTATTTAAAAAATAATATGTAGAATTTCGCAACAATCATTTAGTATTTCTTTCTTTTAATTTAGCAATCACATCATTTAAACTCAAATCCGCATCAGCTAATAACACTTCTAAATGATAAAGTAAATCAGCAGCTTCATTTATCAACTCATCTTTATCTTTAATAGTAGCAGCCAAAGCGGTTTCAACGCCTTCTTCACCTACTTTTTGTGCTATGCGTTTAGTGCCTTTTGAAAAAAGTTCAGCCGTGTAAGAAGAGCTTGCACAAGTGTTTTTGCGTGAGTTGATAAGTCTTTCAAGACGCGATAAAAATACAAAATCAGCTTTTTTAGAAAGCGTTTCAAAACAAGAAGTATCGCCTGTATGACAAGTAGCGCCTTGAGCTTTTACAAGGATTAAAATACAATCTCTATCACAATCAAGTCCCATATCTATGATATGCAAGAAATTCCCACTTTGCTCACCTTTCATCCACAAACGCTCTTTAGTGCGTGAGTAAAATACAACCTTTTGGTGCTTAAAACTCTCTCTTAGAGCTTGTTCATTCATAAAACCTTGCATTAAAACTTCACAAGAATGATAATCTTGAATGATCACAGGGATAAGGTTATTAACCTTTTGCCAATTTATACTTTTTATAAATTCTTCTTCATTTATATTCATAGCTTTTCCTTTTAAATGCGAATTTGTATGCCTTGATCTTTTAAAAATAGTTTTAATTCTTTAATATCTATCAGCTTTTTATGAAACACTGAAGCTGCTAAAGCCCCATCAACACCAAGCTTAAAAGCATCTAAAAAATGCTCTTTAGCTCCTGCGCCACCGCTTGCTACTAAAGGTACGGGACAAATTTGTCTAACTTTAGCAAGTTGATCAAGATCATAGCCCTTTCTCATACCATCTTGATTCATCATATTTAGCACGATTTCGCCAGCTCCTAGCTCACATACTTGCTTTACCCATTCTAGTGTTTTTTTACCACTATGATGAGATTTGCTCTCATCTCCAGTGTATTTATATACTAAAAGCTCGTTGTTTTCATCTTTAAAAGTATCTATGCCTACGACTACGCATTGAACTCCAAAGCTTTTTGCAAGGCGTGAGATTAAATCAGGGTCATTTAAAGCAGGGGAATTAATAGAAATTTTATCAGCACCATTTGCTAAAAGTTCTTTTGCGTCATCTTCGCTTTTTATACCCCCTGCGACGCAAAATGGTATAGAGATATTTTGTGCTACTTTGCTTACCCAAGCTCTATTGATACGCTCATTCTTGGCTGAAGCTGTAATATCATAAAACACAAGCTCATCAATGCCATTTTGTGAGTAAAATTTAGCAAGTTCTATAACATCTCCCATATCTTCATGATTTTTAAACTGCACCCCTTTAACTACTCTACCATCTTTTACATCTAAACATGCAATTATGCGTTTTGTAAGCATTCTTGAGCCTCCTTTATGCTAAATTCTTTATCAAGCAAGGCTTTACCTACGATGATACCACTTACTATGCCATTTAGCTTTTTAAAATCTTCTAAGCTCGCCACGCCTCCACTTGCTTGGGTTTGCAAATGTGGGAATTTCTCATGCAAAGCTTTGTATAAAGTGATGTTTGCTCCACTCATCGTGCCATCTTTAGAAATATCTGTGCATAAGATATGTTTTACATCTTTATAAAAATTTAAAAGCTCAAACAAACTCTCATCGCTTGTTTTACTCCATGCATCAACAGCCACAAAAAACTCATCTTTAACGCAAATACTATCAAGTGCTAAGACTATATTTTCTACGCCAAATTCATTTAAAAGCTCTTGTGTAAGGGGCTTATTTTTAACCGCTAAAGAGCCTATAACTACGCGTTTAACACCACTATCAAACAAAGCTTTAACCTCGTCTTTAGTGCGAATTCCTCCACCTACTTGAAGATTTACTCTAATCTTAGAAGCTAGGTTTTCTATGAGTTTTAGTTGTCTTTTGCTAGGATCTTTTGCACCACTTAAATCCACCAAATGAAGCCAAACAACACCTTGAGTCTCATACTCTTGAAATTTAGCTAAAGGATCGAAGCTATATTCTTGCTTTTTAGTATAATCTCCTTTATAAAGCCTTACTACTTTGCCATCTATTAAGTCTAATGCCGGAATGATTTGAGTTTGCATTTTTACCTACATATTTATGAAATTTTTTAATAATACTTCGCCCGCTTCGCCGCTTCTTTCAGGGTGAAACTGCACACCATAAAAATTATCTTTGTTTAAACTTGCACTAAATTTGGTAGAATACTCACACTCTGCGATGGTGTATTCATTTAAACTCACACAATAACTATGCACAAAATAAAAATAAGCTCCATCTAAGCCTTTAAAAAGCTCATGAGGGCTAAAGACTTGATTCCACCCCATATGTGGGAAAGTAAAATTTGCTTTTTCTTGGAATTTTTGTGTTTCAAAAGGCATAATACCAAGTGTTTTTTGGTGTAATTCTTCTGAAAATTTACCCAAAATTTGCATACCAAGACAAATGCCTAAAAGTGGTTTTGTGGTAGTTTGGATAAAATTTTCTAAATTAAGTGCTTGTAGATTAGCCATTGCTTTAGCTGCTGTGCCAACCCCAGGAAGTAAAAGCTTATCTGCTTGTGAGAGTTCTTTTAAATCATGCGTGATAATACTTTTTTGTCCTAAACGCTCGAGTGCAAAAGCAAGTGAAGCTAAATTCGCACAACCTGTATCTATAATAGCTAGTTTCATATCACTCCTTTTGAGCTTGCTAGATTTTCATTTTCTATTTTTATAGCCATTTTTAAAGCTCTTGCAAAGGCTTTAAAAAGCCCTTCGGCTTTATGATGATCGTTTTTGCCTTTAACTTTTAAATGCAAACTCGCACCCATAGCATAGCTTAGTGAGTAGAAAAAATGCTCTATCATTTCTGTACTTAATTCTCCAAGCTTTTCTTTTTTAAATTTAGCCTTATAAACTAAATGCGGTCTATTACAAAAGTCAATCGCGCAACTTGCCAAGCACTCATCCATAGGTAAAACAAAGCCATATCTTGCAATACCTATTTTTTGATCAAGTGCATTTTTAATAGCCTCGCCCAAAGCAAGTGCGATATCTTCTACGCTGTGATGTTCATCAACTTCTAAATCCCCTTTGCATTTTATCTCTAAAGATATATTTGCATGCGTAGCAATTTGCTCTAACATATGATCAAAAAATGCGATATTTGTTTTTATATTAGCTTTTGCTTTTTCATTAAAAGCTATTTTAACTTGAATTTGAGTTTCTTTGGTATTACGCTCTATACAGGCGCTGCGGTAATTTTGCAAAATAAAATCAGCGATTTGCTCCCAATTAAAGTCATTTTTGTCATATTTTAAACCTTGAATTTCAAGATTTTGTGCCAAAAGCATATCGCTGTCTCTATCGCCGATAACAAAACTTTTATTTTTGTCATAAAGTTTATTTTTGATGTAGTTTTCAAGCATGGCAGTTTTTGGCTTCCTGCAGGCGCAATTTTCATGCTCAAAATGCGGACATATAAAAATATCTTCAAATTCTATGCCACAACTTTGAAAAACACTTAGCATTTTTTCATGAGCCTTGTCAAAATTTTCCCTAGGAAAAGAATTTGTGCCTAGACCATCTTGATTACTTACCATAACAAATTTAAAACCAAAATTTTTTAACTTTAAAAGCGCATTGATAGCACCTTTTTCAAACTCAAGTTTTTCCAAAGAATCGATTTGAAAATCATCTTTTGGCTCATCAATGAGCGTGCCATCTCTATCGATAAATAAAATTTTTGCACTCATTTTAGACTTTCTAATCTTAAACTCACGGCATTTTTATGCCCATCAAGCCCTTCAGCTGCTGCTAAAATTTCCACCACAGGACCAAGCTTTTTAAAGCCTTCTTTGCTAAGTTCTTGTACAGTCATTCTTTTCATAAAATCAGCAAGCCCTAGTGAAGAATAAGACTTGGTAAAACCATAAGTTGGCAATACATGATTTGTTCCACTTGCATAATCTCCCATGGATTCTGGAGAATACTCACCTAAAAATACCGAACCTGCATGCATAATATCATCAAGCAAGCTAGATGGATTTTGTGTATGAATGATCAAATGCTCGGGTGCATAGTCATTTGAAATACTTATGGCATGTTTTATATCTTTTGCAAGAATGATTTTAGAGTGTGCTAAAGATTTTGAAGCAATCTCTTTACGCGAGAGTTTTTCAAGCTGCAAAGCAACTTCATTATCTACTTCTTTAGCTAATTTTTCACTTGTGCAAACTAAAATCGCTTGAGAATCTGCTCCATGTTCAGCTTGCGAGAGTAAATCTGAAGCTATAAATTTAGCATTAGCAAACTCATCTGCTAAAACTAACACTTCAGAAGGCCCTGCTTGCATATCAATAGCTACTCCATGATTATTAACTTGCTTTTTGGCTTCAGTTACAAAAGCATTTCCTGGGCCAAAAATTTTATCTACTTTTTGCACACTTTGCGTTCCATAAGCAAGCGCTGCTATAGCTCCTGCTCCACCTATTTGATACACTGCATCAACTTCACAAAGTTTTGCCACAAAAGCAATGGCAGGATGTAATGGCGCTGGGGAAGCTAAGGCTATGAATTTACATTTTGCAATTTTAGCAGGGATAGCTAGCATAAGTGCGGTTGAAAAAAGTGGTGCTAAGCCTCCTGGTATATAAAGCCCTACTTTTTCAATGGCTCTTGTTAGCACCTTGCAAGTTACCCCTTCAAAGGTTTGAACCTCTATGGTTTGACTTTCTTGAGCTTTGTGGAATTTATAGATATTTTCATAAGCTATTTTGATAGCTTGTTTTAACTCATCATCAATTTGCTCTGCTAAATTACTAAGCTCTTCATCACTTAGTTTGATGGAATTTAACTCTACTTTATCAAATTTTATAGCCATTTGTTTTAAAGCTTCATCGCCATTTATTTTAACATCTTCAATGATTTGTTCTACTATGGTTTTAACCTGCGCATTAGCACTCATAGCAGGACGCTTGAGTGCTAATTCTTGTTCGCTTTGGTTTAATTTTTCAAAATCAAGTATTTGCATTTTTATCCTTTAAGAGAGCATTTTTTCAATAGGTAAAACTAAAATCGCACTTGCACCTTCTTTTTTTAAAGCTTCCATAGTTTCCCAAAATAAATTTTCTTGACTTACCATATGCAGTGCCACTCTAGCTTTATCATTTTCTAAAGGTAAAATCGTAGGTTTTTCAACACCTGGTAACAAGGCTGTGATTTTTTCTAACTTTTCAATAGGAGCATGCAACATGATGTATTTTGACTCTCTTGCTTGCATAACTCCATGAATTCTAATGAGTAATTTATCGATTAATTCTTGTTTGTGTGAAGCTAAACTTTCTTTTCTTTGGATAATGCAAGCTTTTGACTTATAAATCACCATAACTTCTTTAAGTCCGTTTGCTTTTAAAGTAGCTCCACTTGAAACTAAATCACAAATTCCATCAGCTAAATTTGCACTTGGTGCTACTTCAACTGAGCCTGTTAACATACAAGTTTTATAGGGGATATTATTTTCTTCCATAAAACGCTTTAAAAGCTGTGGATAAGAAGTTGCTATGCGTAAATTTTTAAAACTTTCTATACCTTTATACTCACTATTTTCTGGTAATGCTAAAGACAAGCGGCACCCACCAAAATCAAGCTTTTTAAGCATTATAAAATCTGCATTTTCGTTTTTTGATTTTCTTTCTAACTCATTTTCTTCTAAAACATTTTCTCCAACTATGCCAAGATCTACTACTCCATCAAAAATTAATCCTGGTATATCATCATCTCTTACTCTAAGTAAATCAATAGGTAAATTTGTAGAAAAAGCAATTAAACTTTGATCATGTATGCGAAGTTTTACGCCTATGGACTCAAGCAAGGCAATAGAATCTTTACTCAAACGACCTGATTTTTGTATAGCTATGCGTAATCTTGAATTTTCTTGCATTTTTTTCCTTTTTTGTAGTTAAAAAAATTAATAGTAGCAAAAAATGGATAAAAATACAAAAAATAGTAAGTAAATAAATAAAAATAAGAAGTTTTTAGCCTTTAAAAGGCTAAAAATTAAGCTACGAATTCGATGAAAGCCATTTCTGCAGCATCGCCACGGCGGATTCTTGTTTTGATAATTCTTGTATAACCACCATTTCTATCTGCGAATTTAGGTGCAATTTCTGTTACAAGTTTATTTGTAGCTTCTTTATCTTGCAAGCTAGCAAAAACTGCTCTGTGAGCATTGAAATCACCTTTTCTTGCACGAGTGATCAATCTTTCAACATAACCTCTTAATTCTTTTGCTTTAGGTAATGTTGTTTCTATTTTACCTGCTTTAATAATAGCAATGGTAAGGTTTTTTAATAAGGCTGCACGATGAGTAGAAGTGCGACCTAACTTTCTATATCCATGTCTATGTCTCATTGATTATCCTTCATTTTGTGCTTTTAATTCTGTAATTTTTTTCTTTAGCGTTTCTTTTGCACTATCACTGAGTTTTGAATTTCCTATAGGGAAACCTATAGATTCCATTACACTTTTAATCTCATCTAAAGATTTTTTACCAAGATTTTTTAAATCTGCAAGTTCGCTAACACTCATTAAAGCAAGTTCACCAATATAAACTACATTTGCTTTTTCTAAGCAGTTAAAACTTCTTGCACTTAAATTTAACTCAGTTATATTTTGAAGTAATTTTACATGTTCTACTTCATTATTTGGTGTTTGACTTCTTACAACGCTTTGTGCATTAGTGATTTTATCAAACACTGATAATTGTTTATACATTGCTTCTAAAGCATTTTTAAAAGCGTCACTTGGTGAAATTTGACCATCAGTTGTGATTGTAAAAACAACTTTTTCATAATCTGGATTATCTTCAAAAAGCACTTTTTCTATATCATAAACCGCATGTTTTACCGGAGTAAAGAACGCATCAAGTGCTATAAATTCAGGATCTAAGAAATTTTGAATTTCTTCAGAAGGCACATAACCTATACCTTTTTCAATGATTAAAGTAAATTCTAAATCTGCATCTTCATTAATCGTTGCAAGATAGCTATCTGCATTCACAACTTCAACAACTTCATTGTCTAAGTCTTTTCCGCAAATTTCTTTTGGTCCTTTAAAACTAAAAGTTACGATTTCTTTTTCAGAATCTGTTTTTAGTTTAAATCTTAATTTTTTTAGATTGATAATAAACAATGCTACATCTTCAAGCATACCACGCATACTATCAAATTCATGTGCTACGCCTTTGATTTTAACTCCTGTTGGAGCAAAACCTACTGTGCTTGAATAAAGCAAACGACGCAAAGGATGCGCCAAAGTAATAGCATAACCAATTTCAAAAGGCCATGCACTTACTTTTGCTACTGTATCACTGATATTTTCAATACTAAACTCTGTTGGTGTATAAGCAGAAGTTGTAATATGTCTCATATCAAAAACCTTTATTATTTAGAGTACAACTCAACGATATATCTTTCCTCAACTGGAATGATAACTTCTTCTCTTTCAGGTTTTCTTGTAAAAATTCCAAATCTTTTATCTTTTTCTACATCAACCCAAGCAACTATACCAGTTTGAGCAGTAAGTTCGATCGCTCTTGAAATTTGAGGATTGTTTTTGCTTTTTTCAATCACTTCAACTTTTTGGCCTGCTTCTACTCTATAACTAGGAATATCTACTCTTTTACCATTTACTAAAATGTGTCCATGAGTTACAAGTTGTCTAGCAAAACGGCGTGTTGTAGCAAAACCCATTCTATAAACAACATTATCAAGTCTTTGTTCTAAAAGCTGGATCAAAAGCGCACCGGTATTGCCATCTTTTCTAGCAGCTTCACTAAATAATCTTCTAAATTGTTTTTCACTAACACCATACATAAATTTAGCTTTTTGTTTTTCTCTTAATTGAAGTCCATATTCACTAATTTTAGCTTTTCTTTGTCCATGCTGACCTGGTGCGTAAGGGCGTTTATCTAAAGCACTTTTACCTGCTAATCTTCTTTCGCCTTTCATTGCCAAGCTTACACCAAGTCGTCTTTCTAATTTTTCTACTGGTCCTCTATATCTTGCCATTATAATTCTCCTAAATCTTATATCTTATTCTTAGACACGACGACGTTTTGGTGGTCTACAACCATTATGAGCTAATGGGGTAATATCTTTTAAGAAAGTTACTTTGATACCTTCCATAGCACCTACACTTTTAACTGCTGTTTCACGACCACTTCCTGGCCCTTGTACTTTAATGCCTACTTCTTTAATACCATGTTCTTTTGCTTTATTTAAAGCATCTTCTACTGCTTGTTGCGCCGCATAAGGAGTTGATTTTTTAGAACCTTTAAATCCTAAACCACCTGCACTACTCCATGCAATAGCATTTCCCATTTCATCAGTTACAGTAACCATAGTATTATTAAATGTTGCACTGATATAAACTATACCTTTAGCTATATTTTTTTTAACTATTTTTTTCTTAACAACTTTTCTTTTTGCCATTTTCTATCCTTATGATTTTGCACCAACGGTTTTTCTCTTACCTTTTCTAGTTCTGGCATTTGTTTTTGTTTTTTGACCACGAACCGGTAAGCCTTTTCTATGTCTTAAGCCTCTAAAGCTTCCTAGATCCATTAATGCTTTGATATCCATAGCAACTTGTTTTCTAAGATCACCCTCAACCATATAGTTTTCTTGAATTTCTTTACGGATAGCCGCTGCTTCGTCCTCACTTAACTCATGAACTCTTTTATCATAAGAAATTCCGGTTTTATCTAAGATTTTTCTTGAAGTATGTAAACCTATACCATAAATATAAGTCAAACCATATTCAATTCTTTTTTTCTTTGGTAAATCTACACCTGCAATACGAGCCATAAATTATCCTTGTCTTTGTTTGTGTTTTGGATTTTCGCAAATAATGCGAACTACGCCTTTACGACGAACTACTTTGCATTTGTCACACATCTTTTTAACAGATGGTCTAACTTTCATGCTTTACTCCTGTTATTGTAAATTCCACTTTTTTACAACTGCACCAGGTTTTTAGAGCAACCAACTATTTTCAAAATAAGTGGTGATTTTGAAAATACTTCTTCATACAGTTTTATTGCAATTTCTGCAAAAGTGCTAATTATACTTTACTTTTGCTTTTAAACAACTTAGACTTATTTGTATCTAAATGTAATACGACCCTTATCAAGACTATAAGGCGTTAGCTCTACTTTAACTCTATCGCCAGGCATAATTCTAATATAATGCATACGCATTTTACCTGCAATATGACAAAGTATCACATGTTTATTATCTAATTCGACTTTAAAAGTCGCATTAGGTAAAGCTTCGATTACATTACCATCGATTTCGATAATATCATCTTTTGCCAATATTTCTCTCCTTTCTATAAAATACAAAGCTATTATTTTATCACAATTTTTCTTTTTAAATTTTTAATATTTTTTTACAAACTATAATATTTTTACTATAATTACAAAATTACTACAAAAAGAAAGTATTTATAGATGTCAAAAACTTTAAAAAGAGGTGATTTTAAAACTCTTTCCTTATCTTCTTTGGGTGGAGCTTTAGAATTTTATGATTTTGTTATTTTTGTATTTTTTGCTAATTATATTTCAAGAAATTTTTTTCCTAGTGATTTAAGTGATTTTTGGAAACTTTTAAACACTTATGGAGCTTTCGCGGCAGGATATTTAGCTAGACCAATCGGTGGTATAATTATGGCACATTTTGGAGATAAAATGGGTCGCAAAAAGATGTTTATGCTTAGTATATTACTCATGGTGCTTCCAACTTTCTCTCTAGCTTTTATACCTACTTTTGAAACTATAGGATATTTTGCTCCTATTTTTTTACTACTTGTTAGAATAGCTCAAGGTATAGCTATAGGCGGAGAACTCCCTGGCGCTTGGGTATTTGTAAAAGAACATGCACCCGATGGAAGAGATAGTTTTTATATTAGCGCTATTAATGCTTCTATGGCTTTTGGAATTCTTTTAGGTTGTATTGTTGCCTTAGCGATTAATCATTACTTTGATCAAGAAGCAATTTATGAATATGCTTGGCGTATTCCATTTGCTATAGGTGGATTTTTTGGTATCATTTCTATATATCTTAGAAAATTTTTAGAAGAAACACCTGTTTTTCAAAAAATGCGACAAGAAAATGATTTAGAAAAATTTCCTTTAAAAACACTTTTTAAAGAAAAAAATATTTATTTAGACATCATTGCTTCTATGCTTTTAACTTGGATGCTCACGGCCTGCGTGATAATACTTATTTTACTTATGCCTAATTTTATATCAGAAGTTTTGATTCTTGATAAAACAGATGCGATTTTAATCCAAATGTTTGCAATAGTAATTTTATCTTGTGGAACTTTACTTGCTGGAATTTGGGTTGATAAATTTGGTTTTTTAGCTACCGCTTTAATTTTTACCATAGGATTTAGTTTATCGTGCTTTTTTTATTTTTATTTTTTCTATGCTCAAATTTTGCATTTGAGTATATATTTTTATTTTATAGCGTGTTTTTTTGGTGGTATTAATGCTTTAGCACCTATTTTAATGTGTAAAATTTTTAAGCCAAGCATTCGTTTTAGTGGAATTTCTTTTTCTTATAATATAGCTTATGCAATAGCGGGTGGCTTCACTCCTCAACTTGTATTTGCATTACATTCTTTGGCTATAAAACCTGAAAATCCTTTCGTGTATGGAATTTTTATTTATATTTTGTTCTTATCCCTGATAACACTGATAACTACCATATTTACTTATAAGAGGTTAAGATTTTAATGTTATAATTAAAAAAAAATTATTAATTAAAAATTTATAAAATTAAAGGAAAATGATTATGAAAATTTTTATTGTTTTAATACTTTCTTTGTTACCACTTTTAGCATTTGAAATGATTACACCTATACCAGAAGGCATTCCTTATAATAAAGAAAAAGCTATTTTAGGAAAAAAACTCTATATGGATACAAGTTTATCAAAAGATAAAAAAGTATCTTGCAATAGTTGTCATGATATTGCAAATTTTGGAGTAGATAATAAAACTTTTTCAACAGGTATTAATGGCATAATAGATGAGCCATTCCATACTCCTACAAATTTTAATGCCGTTTTTAGCCTAGCACAATTTTGGAGAGGCAATGCAAAAGATTTACAAGAACAAGCCAAACATCCTTTGTTAAACCCTAAAGAAATGGGGTTAAAAGATGCAGATGAAGTGGTGCAAATAGTAAAAACTAACGCAATTTATGAAAAAGAATTTAAAAGACTTTACGGAGAAGTTACCTTTGATAATATAGCAGATGCTTTAGCTGAATTTCAAAAAACCTTACTTACGCCAAATTCCCCATTTGACCGCTACTTAAAGGGAGATAAAAATGCTATAAGCGAACAAGCAAAAAGAGGCTATAATGCCTTTTTATCAAATGGTTGTATAGCGTGCCATCAAGGACAAAATATAGGTGGAAATATGTATCAAAAAATGGGGGTATTTGTTCCTTATGATAATGGAACAAATTGGAAAGGACGCTATGAGATCACTCAAGATCCTCACGATCAATTTGTAGTAAAAGTGCCAAGTCTTAGAAACATAGCCAAAACTGCTCCTTATTTTCATGATGGTTCTATGCCAACACTTGATGCTTGCGTACAATTTATGGCGTATTATCAGCTTGGTAAATTTTTAGAGCAAGATGTAGTTGATGATATAGTTGCATTTTTAAATTCTTTAACAGGAGAATACCATGATCCACTCAAATAAAAAAACTTTCTCTTTTTTAAAACAATTCATCACTTTATCCATAGTGGTTTTGGTATTGCTTTTAACTTTGACTTTATTTATTTTTAATACTTACAATACCACCAAAAGAAATTCACTTATTATGGATTCTTTTCAAAAATTAGAAATTCTAGATACTAAAATAGATGAAATTTTTAAAAATAAACTAAATCTACAAAACTATGACATTAGCGTCAAACTAGTAAGAGATTTTGAAAATACTTTAGCTATTTTAAAAGCCAATGAAATAGATACTAAAAAGCTAGAAGCAATTTTTCAGAAAAAAAATACACAACTACAACATTTTAAATCAGCCAATTCTATTGCTATAAATTCAAAGCTTTATCTTTACGAAATTCAACAAGAAATCATCAAACAAACAAATCAATTAGCACTCACTACTCAAGAGGCTAAACAAATAGAATATATAGGAAATATTTTAAGCATTATAGGAACTATGGATATATTAGAACCTTTAGCGCAAAATAGATTACAAAATCTTGTCACAAATTTAAACGCAAAAGATTCTCAATTACCACAAGAGTTATTTGAGCTTTTTAATACACATTGTAAGATGATATTAAGTCAAATTAAAATATTAAAAGATAATTCTCAAAGTTTTCTTGATCAAGAACTGCAAAAACAAATTCTAGCACACCAAAATTTAATTGCTAAAAATATCAATCTACAAAATAAATATAATCTTTATACAGCTATAGGAATTTTCCTATTTACCTTAGTTGTATTGATTTTTTTCATACTTTTAACATTAAAAAAAGTAATCATACCTATATCTTTACTTGAAAAACTAAGTGCAAATCTAGCGGGAGAACATGCGAATTTAAGTGCAAGATTAGACATTGATAAAAAAAGTGAATTAGCTACAAGTGCTGGCTATATTAATTCTTTCATACAGATAGTGCAAAATTCAGTTTTAGAAGCCATACAAACTGCAAATTCAAGCCACAAAAGCTCACAAAAACTTTCCCAAAATGCTGAAATTTTACAGCAAAGTTCACTTTTACAGCATGAGCAAATTTCTAATGTCCATGAAATAAGTTCTGTTTTAGAAAGTCATATAGACTTAACTCAAAATCTAGCTAAAAATACTATAAAAGATATGCATGATATGCAAGAAGTTATGGGAGAAGTTGAAAAAACACTTAAAGAGTTAGTAGAGCTTATATTACTAAGTGGAGAAAAAGAACAAAGTGTTTTAAGTGCTATGGATATACTAGTACAAAGTGCTGATAGTATTGTAGAAGTTACAGCAGCTATTAAAGATATAGCCGATCAAACTAACTTGCTAGCTTTAAATGCAGCTATTGAAGCAGCTCGTGCAGGAGAACATGGTAGAGGCTTTGCTGTTGTTGCTGATGAAGTTAGAAACTTAGCTGATAAAACTACAAAATCTTTAGTCGCTATAGAAACTACTGTAAGAACTATAGTACAACAAATCAATGACAACAAAAGCTTGATGGATGGAATTCATCAATCCATGAGTGATACTTCCAACAAAGCTAATATCTTACAAGGTGAAGTCGGTGCTTCTATAGAAAAATTAAAAACAAGTATCCATTCTACTAAAATTATGGAAGAAAAAAGTGATGAGTCAAAAGCTAAAATGAATGAGTTAGAACAAAATGTAGAAAAAGTGACTGAACTTGCAAATTGTGTTAAAAACTATTCACTCGAGCTAACACAAATTTCACAAGATGTTTTAGAAAATGCCTCTAAACTTTCAGAAAAACTAAAAACATTTGAGTAAGAAAGTTTAAACTTTCTTACTTAGATAAAATATCTGCTTTGCCATTTATAATTGCAACACAATGCTCATAATGAGCAGCATTTAATCCATCTTTGCTTCCTGCTTCCCAATTACCTTTTAAATGTATTGGTGTGCCATCTTTTTGACATACCATAGGCTCTATGCAAAATACCATGCCATTTTTGATTTTAGGTCCACTTTTTGCACTAGCACCTGGTTCTAAATAATTTGGAATTTCAGGCTCACCGTGTGGCTTTTTACCTATACCATGACCACAATAACCTTTCAAAGGTACAAATCCTCTTTTAGCGATAAACTCGCCAAGCTCATATGAAAGCTCTTTAAAACGCATACCTTCTTTGATAATATCTATAGCATAATACAAAGCATCTTTAGCACAAGCAATCAAAGCCTCATCAGTGGCTGAAATTTGACCTATAGGTATAGTCCTTGCTGCATCTCCATAATATCCATCTATGCAAGTACCCACATCAAGCCCTAAAATATCGCCTTCTTTTAAAATACGCTCATCCCCTACACCATGAATGCAAGCTTGATTAAGCGAGATACAAATACTGCCTGGAAAACCATATAAGCCTTTAAAAGATGGTTTTGCACCATGATCAAGTATAAATTCTTCTGCTTTAATGTCAATTTCTTTTAAGCTCATACCCGGAACTATAATGCCCTCTAGATAGTCAAGCGTTCTAGCTACAAGTTCATTTGCCTTGCGTAGTTTTTCTATTTCTGCTGGTTTTTTGATTTCTATCATTTATATTTTCCTTAAAATTTTTAAAAATTTAGCATTTATGCGCTTTTAAAAGCTTTAAGGAAAAACCTTAAGTTTTAAAACTTAAGGTTTTAACATACACTTGTAAGATTAGTAGCTAGACCACCTAAAGAAGTTTCTTTGTATTTTGAGTTCATGTCTTTGCCGGTTTCATACATAGTTTTTATAACCTCATCAAGACTTACTTTTGGAGTTGATTTTCTACTCATTGCCATTCTAGCAGCTGAAATTGCTTTAATCGCTCCAAAGGCATTTCTTTCTATACAAGGAATTTGCACTAAACCACTTACTGGATCACAAGTTAAACCTAAATGATGCTCCATTGCAATTTCAGCAGCATTACAAGCTATCTTTGCATCAAAACCCATTACAGTAGCCATAGCTCCTGCTGCCATAGAACTTGCACTACCAATTTCAGCTTGACAGCCAGCTTCAGCACCACTTATACTTGCATTTTTCTTATAAAAAGAGCCTATTAACATAGCAGTAAGTAAAAAATTAATGGCTTTTTCATCGTTAAAACCAATAGTATGATTTTTAAGATAAAGCATTACAGCAGGCACAACAGCACATGCGCCATTAGTTGGTGCAGTTACCACTCTAGCTCCACTTGCATTTTCCTCTGCAATAGCAATAGCATATAAAGAAATAAAATCAATAATTCCTAAAGGATCACTTGTCATAGCCAAACGCTCATTAAGTCCTTTGGCGCGGCGTTTTAAATGTAAATTCCCTGGAAGAAAATCTGAGCTTGGATGAATACCATTATAATAAACTTCTTGCATTACTTCCCAAATTTCTAAACAATAAGCTCTAATTTCTTCTTTAGTGTGAAATTGAAGCTCATATTCATAAGAGAGTTTTGCTAGATCCCATGAATTTTCTTCGCAAATTCTTAAAGCATCGCTTGCGTTATTAATATCAAGTTCTAATTTAGTATGTTTTTGCTCACAAGCTCCGTCTTTGTGTTTTTGAAGTTCAGCTTCACTCATAACAAAACCACCACCTACTGAATAATAAATTTCTTCAGCAATGATTTCTCCATTTTCATTATAAGCACTTATTTTCAATCCATTTTCATGCAAAGGTAAAAAGTCTTTTTCAAAAATCAAATCTTTATCATAATCAAAATTTAATTCTTTTTGAGCATCTAAAACCAAAATTTTATCTTGCAAAATTTTATTAAACACACGATCTTGCAAAGCAACATTTAATTCTTTTGCTCTTAAGCCACTCAACCCCCATATAATAGCTTTATCACTTAAATGGCCTTTACCAGTAAGCGATAAAGAGCCATAAAGTTTGATTTGAATTTTTGTAATTTGTGTGATTTTATCTTTGATTTTTTCACAAAACATATTCCCTGCTAGCATTGGTCCTAAAGTATGAGAAGATGAAGGACCGACACCAACTTTAAATATACTTAAATTACTACTCATTCATCAGCACCTTAAAAAGTATAAATTACAGTGATGATTGTCAAAATACCTGTGATAAACACAAATGCATCTAAAGCTTTGTTTTGGAATTTTTTCATTTTAGATACAGTGTAAATTGCAATCATAGGCATTAAAAACAAGATTGCGGCAATGATTGGACCACCTAAGCTTTCAATAAAACCTAAAATACTTGGATTTACATAAGCAGTAATTAACATAACAATATACATTACCAAAGTTGAATAAACTGCGATTTTTTTCAAATCCGGATTATCATTACCTGCTAATTTGCAACATTTTCTAACTATACCATAAGCACCTTCCCTAGCACCAAAATAATGCCCAAAGAATGAACTAGAAATTGCTAAAAATGCGATTAGTGGACCACCATAAGAAATAAATGGATTATCAAGTTTATTAGCAAAATAAGAAAGTACAGGTATGTTTTGTGCTCTAGCTTCAGCAAGTTCTGCAGGAGTTAAAGAAAGCACACAAGATACCACAAAAAACATTACAAAAGCAAGTAACATTACAGAAGTTCTAAATAACACTTGATTTGCTTTTTGTACTGAATTTTCAGGATATTGTCTTTTTACACTTAAAGAAAAAGTAGAAATCGCTGGTGAGTGATTAAATGAAAACACTAAAACCGGTAAAGTTAGCCATACTATAGTAATAAATTCTTTTGTTCCAGGAATAGCACTAAAACTTTCAAACGACCATTGCGGGATAAGATATAAAGAAAATAAAAATAAAATAGCACATAAAGGATATACAAGCCACTCACATACTTTGGTAATTAATTCTTCACTAAAAAGCATAATAAGCATAAAAATACTTACCAAAACAAAAGCAAAAAGCGCCCTATAAAAAGGAAGTAAATTAGCTATAGTTTTTCCTTGCTCATTTACACTTGTTTGATACATAGCACTAATTGCGTTTGCGAAAGAACCATTTGGATCTAAAAGTGGTAAGAATTGATTATAAATAAAACTCTCAAAAGTATTAGTTATACCTACACAATATGCTAAACAAATTGGGAAAATTGCAAAGAAATAAAGCACAGAAATAAAAATACTTACTTTTCTACCAAAATACTCTTCAGCCGCATGAGTAATATCTTTATCATTACCATTTGCTTGACATACAAAACGACTTAAGGCTCTATGGCTTAAATACACCATTGGAAAAATAATCAAAGCCATTACAACAACTGGCCAAAAACCACCAACACCTGCTTTAATAGGTAAAAATAAAATCCCCGCACCAACTGCAGTCCCAAAAAGAGAAAGCATCCAACGCGTATCAAAAGAATTCCACTTAAGATTATCCACATTTTCTCCTTGTAAAAAATAATAAAAAAAGCTTTTACCTAAAAACTTTTTGTATTATTTTACAAATATGCTCTTGAGTAGTTTGGCGTGATTTTTTCCCTTTCATTTAAAGCAACTGCGGCTTCATTTGCAAAATTTGGATTTCTTAATAATTTTCTACCATAACAAACTAAATCACACACCTCACCCAAAAGCAAAGCCTCACCTTCGCTAGCACTATTTATAAGACCCACGCAAGATATAGGAATTTTAACAACTTCTTTTAAAGCCTTAGCATAAGGAGCTTGGTAAAGTGGTGCTATATTTGGCACTAAAGAAGGTTTGTTGATATTTCCACCTGCTGAAATATCTAACATATCAACGCCTAAATTTTCTAAAATCAAGGCAAGTTTTTTACTATCTTCCAAATTCCAACCACCCTCTTGCCACTCTGTAGCTGAAATTCTTACAAATAAAGTAATATCAACTTCTTTTTTTATACGCTTAATGATATCACACAAAAGACGCGCTCTATTTTCAAAACTACCACCATATTCATCATCTCTTTGATTTGATAAAGGAGATAAAAATGAACTAAGCAAATACCCATGAGCACTATGAAGTTCTATCGCATCATAGCCTGCTTCTTTAGCTCTTTTAGCACTTTGGATAAATTCTTGCTCTATTTGTAAAATTTCATCTTTACTTAAAACATGAAGTTTAGAAAATTTTTCACTAAAAGCGATATTACTTGGGGCTTTTGATATAGCTTGTTTGCATGAATTTTTACGACCACTATGATTTAGTTGGATAGCAACTTTAGCACCAAAATGATGACAAAGATCGACAAGCTCCTTATGTCCTCGAATTTGAAAATCTCCCCAAAGGCCTATATCATTATCAGCAATTTTTGCATTTTCATTAATCGCACAAGCTTGAACTATGATAAGCCCAACACCACCCAAAGCTCTAGCTCCATAATGTATCAAGTGAAATTGATTAATCTTACCATCTAAAACTTGTGTTTCATACATATCCATAGGAGGCATTACGATGCGATTTTTTACATAAAAATTTCCAATCTTTAGCTCACTCAAAAGTAAAGACATAATACCCCTTAAAATATTTTTTATATTACTATAATAGAAAAAAATTAATTTTTCTTAAAACATAGAGTATTTTAGACCAATATTATAATTTTTAATAGATTATTATTAAAAAAATAGTTTTTAATTATATTTTTTCATTATTAAAACTACAAAACACAATCTAATCAAATAAGCTTTTCTCAAAACACTTTAACATAAAGCTTTTGCGATGCAAAGGTGAATAACCAAATACTTTAATCTTTTCTATATGAGCTTTTGTACCATAACCTTTGTGTTTATCAAAATCATAATGATTATATAATTTAGAAAAATAACACATTTTTTGATCACGACTTACCTTAGCTAATATACTAGCGGCTGAAACTTCTTGCACTTTCATATCAGCTTTAATCATAGTATTAATACCCAAAACACCATAATTTAAATTTCCATCATATAAAATCTCATCTTGGTTAAAATGTTTTTTTATTATCTTTAAGCCCAAATTTAAACACTGACTAAGTCCTAAAATATCAATTTGCAAAGGTGAAAAAGCAAGGATTAAAAAATTTGAATTAGAAAGAATTTGCTCATATAATTCTTCTCTTTTTTTTGCACTTAATTTTTTAGAATCAGCTAAACCATCAATATTTTTTAAAAGCTTGCAAGCTGCCAAGTGCATATCTCCAGCTAAAGCTCCACGCCCAGCCTCATCTACTCCAACTAAAGCCATTATTTTTCCTTTATAGTAGTATATTTTTCTACTAAATTTTCTAAAGAATAATTTATATTGGCAGGTGAGCTTGAAGGAAGTTCAAAAAATTCTTGCTCAGGATAAAATTTAGCAAAATATTTACTTGCAACTTTACCTAATACACAAATTTTTTCTATATTTGCCTTATCTAAAATAATACTTATATCATTTGCTTTGGCATAAGAAATAGTTTTATCATCTGAATTTTTTATCTTACAACTTGCTATAACATCCCAAAGTGCTATATGATTTGCTTTTAAAAAAGCCTTTTGCTCTTGCACTGTTTTTAACTCACACTCAAATAATATTTCAAAAATACGCCAAAAACGATTTTTACTATGTTGATAATAAAAATTTTCTTCTCTTGATTTAATAGATGGAAAAGAACCTAGTATCAAAACTTTTGAGTTTTCATCAAAAAAAGGTTCAAAAGGATGAGTTAGAATTTGCATATTAGGCCTTGATAAAAATAAAATATTTTATCATTTTTATCAAGATTTTTAAAATTATCCTAAAAATTCTCGTTTGAAGTATTCTTTTGGAGCTTTACACAAAGGACAGGCATTTGGTGCTTTTTTACCACGGTGTATATGCCCACAAACTTCACAAACCCATAATTCTTCTACCTCTGAATTAAAGAAATCTTCTTCTTCAAGCATTTTTTTAAGTGCTAAATATTCTCTTTCATGCTCAATTTCTACTTTACCAATAGCAGTAAATAATCTTGCTATGTTTTTCTTGCCTTCATCTTCTGCAATTTGTGCAAAATTTGGATACATGGTAGTATGCTCGTAATTTTCACCCTCTGCTGCACAGATTAAATTTTTAGCAGTTTCTTCTAAAGCTTTACCATCTACTAATTCATGATAAGCTTTAAACTCAGCTCTTGCATGCCATTTTTCATTTTCTGCAGCTTCTCTAAAATGCTTTGCAATAGCATGCCAACCTTCTTCTTGAGCAATATCTGCAAATAAATCATATTTGTTTCTTGCCATAGATTCACCTGCGAAAGCTTTCATCAAATTTATGGCTGTTAAATCTTTAGTAATGCACTCCATTTCTTGACCACAGCAACTAAGCTTTCCACCACCTACATTTTGCACTTCTACTTCATTGCCGCATTTTTGGCATTTATAGCTTTCATATTGTCTCATTTAATATCCTTGTGATTAATTTAAGTAAGATTTTGATTGAAAAACTCACTCAAATGTTATTGTAGCATTTGGGTGCTAAAAGATTTTAGTATTTTAAGAAATATTCTTGAATTTTCTTAGGATCACTTGTTTTAGTTAAAGCAAGCATTAACAATACTCTAGCTTTTTGAGGACTCATATCACCTGTATCAATAAAACCAAGTTTTGCATCAGTATCACTTACTGCAACTCTACCAGCTACTACGCGTGAGCTTACCGCTACATTAAGACCTTTTTTAAGCAATTCTTTTAATACATCTTTTTGATAATCATGAATACTGCCAGCACCTGTTCCAGCTACAACTATACCTTTAGTTCCATTTTCAAACAAAGCTTTTGCTGCAACACCGCTACCATCATTTGCATAACTATAAAGAATATCTACTTTTGGCAATTCTTTTAGCTTGCTAACATCAAATGGAGATTTTTTAGTGTGTAATTTTGTATTAGTATTGTAGAAGAATGCTTTTCCATCTACTATATAACCCATATCACCCATATCCGGTGAACTAAATGCATTTACATTTAAACTATGAGTTTTCATAACGCCTCTAGCGCTTTGAATTCTATCATTCATAGCCACCATTACGCCTTTATTTTTTGCTTGTGGATCTGCTGCTAACGCTACAGCGTTGTAAAGATTTTTAGGACCATCTGCACTAATTGCAGTTGATGGGCGCATTGCACCAACTAAAACAACAGGTTTATCGCTTTTTACGGTTAAATTTAAGAAATATGCAGTTTCTTCCATGGTATCAGTACCATGAGTAATCACAACTCCATCTACATCAGATTTTAAAAGCCTATTGACTTCTTTAGCAAGTTTTAGCCAAATTTCATTTGTCATATCTTTACTATCAATATTTGCAATTTGATCCCCGCTAATTACTGCTAAATCTTGAATTTGAGGCACTGCTTTAATCAAAGCATCAACCCCTAAAACACCAGCTGTATAACCTGTTGTAGCTACCGAACTATCAATCGAGCCTGCAATAGTTCCACCTGTAGCTAAAATTGCAACTTTTGGTTTTGCTTCCAAAATTCCTGCTCCTAAACTTAGTGCCATAGCTGCGCACATTAACATTTTTTTCATGTTAGTCCTTTCATTAGAAATGATAAAAATTATAATGCAACTATGTTTAAATAAAAATAAATTATTAATATAAAAAATACTTTAGTAAATATTCATTAATTAAAGCCATAAATTTGCAATTTTTTTTAGTTTTTCCACATCGCTTGAAGCATAAAATTGAATGTTAGCTTCTTCTTGGATTGATGTTAAGTTAAATTCTTGTTGCAATTGCAAAGCTATAGCCTCGCCTGAATGAATAAGTTTTGTATTTTTGCCAAAATACTCTTCCAAAGAATGGGCGATTAAAGGAAAATGCGTGCATGCTAAGATTAGAGCATTAGGATAAAATTTAAGCTTATTAAAATAATACTCAAAAGCAGCTTTTAAAAAATCTCCTTGAAAAATCCCTTCTTCAACCATAGGTACAAAAAGCCCAGTTGCTTTTTCTTCCACTTTTAAAAAACCTTCTTTGATTAAAGCTTGCTTATAAGCGTGAGAATCCACGGTAGCTTGTGTTGCAATAACTAATATATTAGAGTTTTTATCTTCTAAAGAGTTTTTAACCGCTAAAACCCCTGCTTCTATAACTCCAAGAACCGGAAATGGTGCATTTGCTTTTAGAATTTCTAAAGCATGCGCGCTAACTGTATTACACGCAATAATAAGCATATCGACTTTTTTTTCTTTGAAAAACTCTAAAGCTTCTAGGGAAAATTTAATGATAGTTTCTTTATCTTTAACCCCATAAGGTACCCTTGCGGTATCTCCATAGTAAATATATTCTTTAAAAAGTTTTGCTTGAAGTAAAGATTTTAAAACACTAAGCCCACCTACACCGCTATCAAAAACGCCTAGTCTCATCAAAATCCTTAAAAAGAGAAGAAAGTAGAAAATCTACTTTCTTATAAGCCTACTGCACTTAAGGTTTGGTATTTATTCATATAAATTTGAGCTTCGATTTTTCTCATTGTATCAAGCGCTACTTGAACTACGATCAAAACAGAAGTTCCACCAAAATAAAAAGGCACACCAAACAACTTCACAATAAGCCATGGTAATGTAGCTACAAGCCCTAAATAAATAGAACCTGACAAGGTAAGTCTTGATGCTACTTCATTAAGATAATTTGCAGTTCCTTCACCTGGTCTAATACCTGGTATGAAACCGCCTTGTCTTTTAAGATTTTCAGCTATATCTTTTGCATTAAATACAATTGATGCATAAAAATACGCAAAGAAAATAACAAGTAAGAATGTTAAAAAATGAAAGAAAAATCCATTTGGATTTAAAAAGTCATAAATTTTTAACACATACTCATTTGTACTTGTTTGCAAAATAGTGCTTGGAAACATCAAAATCGCACTTGCAAAAATAGGAGGAATTACTCCACTTAAATTTATTTTAATAGGTATGTAATTCATAATGCGTTTGTTTTGATTTTGCATGATTACTTTTCTTGAGTAAGAAATAGGAATTCTTCTTTCTCCAAGCTCTACTACTATAATAGCCCAAATAGTAAGTAAAATTACAACTAAAATAGCAATGATAGTCAAGAAATTCATCTCACCTGTATTTACCAAATTTACTGTTCCACTAATTGCACCTGGAATTGTAGAAACAATACCGCCAAAGATGATCAAAGAAATACCATTTCCTATACCGCGTTGAGTGATTTGCTCACCTATCCACATTAAAAGCATGGTACCTGCAAGCATAGAAATAGCAGAAAGTGCAATAAAAGTATTCATATCAATCATAATAGCTGACTGACCTGCTTTCCCATGAAGACTTTGCAAGCCTATAGAAACGCCTATACTTTGTATCAAAGTGATAGCTATAGTAGCATAACGGATAATTTGCATATATTTTTGCATACCATCGCGTTCTTTTTTCATCTTTCCTATGTTAGGAAAAGTTGCCGCTAAAAGCTCCATAATAATCGAAGCAGTAATATAAGGCATAATGCCTAGAGAGATGATACTAAGTCTTTCAGCAGCACCCCCACTAAACATATTAAACAAGCCTAATGCATTAGATGCATTAGAATCAAAAAATTCCTTGATAACACTGACATTAACCCCCGGAACTGGAACATAAGCTAATATTCTATAAGCAAATAAAAAAGCTAATGTTATGAGAATTTTATTTATCAATGCTTTATTCATTATTTTTGTCCGCTAAAAGTGATCTTCTCGTCTTTAATTTTACTAGCAAGATCTTTAGCACTTGCTCCAATAAGCTTAATTTTATTTACATTTTTTGAAAGCTTATGAATACTATTGATTGTTTCAAATGTAATTTCGCTAAGCTCTTTGATTGCTGTGATTTTTTCAACATTAATCACATAAGGTTTTTCAAATTTAGAAGTAAAGCCTACTTTTGGTAAGCGTCTTTGAAGTGGTTGTTGACCCCCTTCAAAACCTCTTTTTTCGTTATAACCTTTTCTAGCAGTTTGGCCTTTTCCACCTTTAGTAGAAGTTTTTCCCATACCACTACCTTGACCACGGCCTATTCTTTTGGTTTTATGTGTTGAACCTGGTGCTTTTGTTAAATTCATTGATTATCCTTTAAGCATTGTAAGTGCTTTGATAGTAGCACGCACAACATTTGCTGAATTATTTGAACCTAAAGACTTAGTTAAAATGTCTTTAATACCTGCAAGTTCCACGATAGGACGTGTTGAACCACCTGCAATAACCCCTGTACCTTCGCTTGCTGGTTTAAGTAAGATTCTACTTGCGTTGTATTTTACTTCTACATCATGAGGTATAGTTGAACCTTTTGTTTTAACTTCAACAATGTTTTTAAAAGCATCATCAACTGCTTTTCTGATAGCATCTGGAACTTCTTTAGCTTTTCCATAGCCCACACCAACTAAACCTTTTCTATTTCCAACGATAACTAAAGCAGTAAATCTAAATCTTCTACCACCTTTAACAACCTTAGTAACCCTGCCGATATCGACGATTACTTCTTCAAATTCTTCTCTATTATATTTTTCCATCGATCTTCCTTTTGGGTTATAGTTTGATTCCGTTTTCTCTTAGTGCTTCAGCTAATGCTGCAATAACACCATGGTATAAATAACCATTTCTATCAAACACTGCTTCTTCTATGTTTTTAGCTTTTAAAACTTTTGCAAATTCAGCTGCTATTTTTTTAGCACCTTCTTTATTTGCTTTAACACCAATTTTTCTTCCATCTACTGCTGCTAAAGTTACTGCTTTAACATCATCGATAGCTTGGATATATAAAGTTCTGTTTGATTTAAAAACAGAAACTCTTGGAAGAGCTTGTGTTCCTGAAATTTTTGCTCTAATTCTTTTTTTTCTTTTAATTCTTAAAGATATTTTTCTTTTTAATACATTTGCTCTCATATTCTATCCTTACTTCTTAGATGTCTTACCAGCTTTGCGGATAATACGCTCATCTGAATATTTAACACCTTTTCCTTTGTAAGGCTCAGGTGGTCTAAATTCACGAATTTGAGCAGCAACTTGACCTACCACTTGTTTATCACTACCTTTGATAATAACATTATTTTTATCAACGGTAATTTCTATGCCTTCTGGAATAGCATAGTTGATAGGATGAGAAAAACCTAAAGCAAGTTCAAGAACTTTACCTTTTAATGCAGCTTTATAACCAACACCATTGATTTCTAAAGTTTTGCTAAAACCATCAGTTAAACCGATGATGATGTTTTGAGCTAAAGCTCTATAAGTTCCCCAATAAGCTCTACTTTGTCTATCTTCACCTTTAGGAGAGAAAAGAATTTGTGCTTCTTTAATCTCAACATTAACATTTGCTTTTGTATCAAGCTCTTTTGCTAAATTTCCTTTTTTGAATTTTAGCAAGTTACCTTCTAATTTTACTTCTACTCCACTTGGAATAGCAACTGGTTGTTTACCTATACGAGACATTCATTTTTCCTTTTTACTTGTCTACGATATGACTACTTTATAAGAATGGATACCGAATACCATAAAAAGTAGAAACTCTTACCAAATAGTACATAAAACTTCGCCGCCAACGCCTGCTTTATAAGCTTCGTCGTTAGCTAAAACACCTTTTGAAGTGCTTACTACGATAGTACCATAACCGTTTTTAAATCTTTTGATCTCATCTTTGCCTTTATAAACACGACGACCAGGTTTAGAAATACGCTTAACTTCATTAATTACGCTTTTGCCTTTTTCATCATATTTTAAAACTACATTGATGAATTTCTTTTTATCCTCTTCAATAACATTAAAGCTTTCAATATAGCCTTTAGCTTGGAAAATTCCAAGTAAAGCTTCGATAACTTTAGAATGCAAAAGTTGAGTAGTCTCTAATCTTCTCATCCCTGCATTTCTAATTCTTGTTAGTGAATCTGAAATTAAATCATTTATCATGGTTCTTTCCTCTTACCAACTTGCTTTTTTAAGACCAGGAATTAAACCTTCATTTGCCATTTTTCTTAAGCAAACTCTACAAATTCCAAAATCTCTATAAACTGAATGTGGTCTTCCACAAATTTGGCATCTAGTATACCCTCTAACACTAAATTTAGGTTTGCGGGCAGCTTTTGCAATCATTGATTTTTTAGCCATATTACTTTCCTTTTGCAAATGGCACGCCAAATAATTCTAATAATTTTTGTGCCTCTTTATCTGATTTTGCTGTTGTAACGATAGAAATGTTCATACCATGAGTTCTTAAGATTTTATCATATTCAACTTCTGGGAACATTAACTGCTCATCTAAACCAAAGTTATAGTTTCCTCTTCCATCAAAACCATCTCTTGGAAGACCTCTAAAGTCTTTAACACGAGGAAGAGCTATAGTAATAAGCTTATCTAAGAAAGCATACATATTGTCTTTTCTTAATGTTACCATTACACCTACTGGGAAGCCTTCTCTTACTTTAAAACCAGCAACTGATTTTTTAGCTTTTGTGATAACTGCTTTTTGCCCAGCGATCAATGAAATAGTATCTGCAACATTTTGTAATACTTTTTGATCTTTTGCTAATTCCCCAGCACCTACACTGATTACAACTTTTTCAATAAAAGGAACAAGCATAGGATTTTTAATATCAAATTCTTTAACTAAAGCAGGTTTGATATTTTGAGTGTATTTTTCTTTCAATCTCATCATCTTATTCTCCTGCCTTTGCTACATTTGAAATATCCATTGGCATTTCTTTATTGATAAAACCGCCATTTGGATTTTTATCACTTGGCTTAACAGCTTTTTTAGCGATTTTACAACCCTCAACAATTACTTTATTTGTCTTAGGAAATACTGCTAAAACTTTACCTGTTTTGCCTTTGTCATCGCCTGCGATAACTTTTACCATATCATTCTTTTTAATTTTTAATTTCATTACAACACCTCCGGTGCTAGTGAAACAATTTTCATAAAGCCACCATATCTTACTTCACGACCTACTGGTCCAAAAATACGTGTTCCGATAGGCTCTCTTTTAGCATCAAGAATAACTGCTGCATTTTCATCAAAACGAATTAAAGAACCATTGTCTCTATGGATTTCTTTTTTAGTTCTAACGATAACTGCTTTTACCACTTGACCTTTTTTAACTTTACCATTTGGTAGAGCTTTTTTTACAGATGCAACAATTACATCACCAACAGTAGCGTATCTTCTTTTACTACCACCTAAAACCTTAATACACATTAATTCTTTTGCACCGCTATTATCAGCAACTGCAAGCCTAGTAAAACTTTGAATCATTACTCAACTCCTGCTGATACTATAGTTTTTAAGCGAAATGATTTTCTCTTAGAAAGTGGTCTACATTCAATAGCAACTACAGTATTTCCCACTTTAAGTTCATTTCTTTCATCATGAATTAAATATTTTTTAAAGCGTTTTACGATTTTTCTGTATTTTGGGTGAACCACTTTTCTTTCAACCAAAATTGTTGCTGTTTTATCTCCAGCAATTTGAACAACAACGCCTTGAATTTCTCTTTTAAATGCCATTTTCTATCCTTATTTTAAAGCGCTAATTGCAGTATTGATTCTAGCGATGTCTTTTTTAACTTCGCTAATCTCTTTAGGATTAGTTAGCTGCATTGTTTTTAGCTTTTGTCTTAAAGTAAATAAAAGCACCTTTTTTTCTTTTAGCATTGTTGCAAGCTCACCTGCTGTTTTATCTTTAATCTCAGTATATTTCATTTTGGCTCTCTCTTGTAACAAACTTAGTTTTAAATGGCAATTTATGCATCGCTAAAGTTAAAGCTTGTCTTGCCATTTCTTCATTAACCCCTGCCATTTCATAAATAATACGACCTGGTTTAATGTTCATTACCCATTCCTCAACTGCACCTTTACCTTTACCCATACGAGTTTCTAAAGGTTTTTTAGTTAGAGGTTTATCTGGGAAAACTCTAATCCAAGTTTTACCTTGTCTTTTTACAAAACGAGTTAAAGCAATACGAGCTGCTTCGATTTGGCGTGAATTGATACGGCCAGCTTCAGTTGCTTTTAGGGCAAAATCACCAAAAGTAAATTCAGTCCCTCTGTTGGCATAACCTCTGTTACGCCCTTTCATCATTTTACGATATTTTGTTCTTTTTGGCATTAACATGATTATTTACCTCTTCTTGCTCTTCTAGTTTTTTTAGCTGGAGCGTTTTCTTCGGTTTTTTCAGGTTGAACACCCTTTTGTAAAACTTCACCTTTGAAGATCCACACTTTAATACCTATATTTCCATAAGTAGTATGTGCTTCTGCAAAACCATAATCGATTTTTGCTCTTAAAGTGTGAAGTGGAACACGACCTTCTAGGTACCATTCAGTTCTTGCCATTTCAGCACCACCTAAACGGCCTGAAACTGAAACTTTAATCCCTTTAGCACCTGCTTTTTGCGCTCCTTGAATTACTTTTTTCATTGCTCTTCTAAAAGCAATTCTTTTTTCAAGTTGAGTAGCAACACTTTCAGCTGCAAGCTGAGCTGAAGCACCTGCTTTTCTTTCTTCTTTGATATTGATATTAACTTCTTTTTTGATTAAATCTTGAAGTTCTTTTCTTAAAATATCAACATCACTACCTTTTTTACCAATAATAATCCCTGGTCTTGCAGCTACAACAGTTACTCTTAATTTTTTCGCTGTTCTTTCTACAAGAATTTGGCTAATTCCTGCATAATAAAGTTTTCTTTTTAAAAATGTTCTGATTTTATAATCTTCACCAATATTTTCTGCTAAATTAGCTTTTGTAGGAAACCATCTTGATTCCCAATTTCTATTAATTCCTAGTCTTAAACCAATCGGATTTACTTTTTGTCCCATATTAGCTTTCCTTTTTCACTGATGCTTTTTTAGCTTTTGTAGTTTTTTCAGCACTTGCTTCTACTTTACTAACTTCTACCAAAATGTGTGAAGTTGGCTTTCTAATACGACTAGCACTTCCTCTAGCTCTTGGTCTAAATCTTTTTAAAACCGCACCAGCATCAACACGACAACTTGAAACAACAACTTCATTTGCTTCAAATCCGCCATTTGCTACAGCACTTGAAATAGCATTTGCTATAAATTTAGCACCTTTATTTGGCATAAATTTCAAACTAGCTAATGCAAGCTCTGCATTCATACCTTGAACTTCTCTAGCAATCAATCTCGCTTTAGTTGGAGATAATCTTATGAATTTAATTAACGCTCTACTCATAAATCTCCCTTACTTACCTATTTTTTTCTGAACAGAGCCTTTATGACCCTTAAATGTTCTAGTAGGTGCAAATTCACCTAATTTGTAACCGATATGATTTTCAGTAATATATACTGGGATAAAGCTTTTTCCATTATGAACATTAAAAGTTAAACCTATCATATCAGGTATAATAGTGCTGCGTCTTGACCAAGTTTTAATTGGCTTACCATCGTTAGCTTTTTTAGCAGCGATGACTTTTTTCATTACATGGTCATCAACAAAAGGACCTTTTTTTAGTGACCTAGCCATCTTACTTTCCTTTTCTTCTTGAAATTATTAGCTTATCGCTAGCTTTTTTACGGCGAGTTTTAGCACCTTTAGTTGGTTTACCCCATGGAGTAACTGGATGACGGCCTGAATTTTTCTTACCTTCACCCCCACCGTGCGGGTGATCAACTGGGTTCATCGCAGAACCTCTTGTTTGAGGACGAATACCTCTATGGCGGTTTCTTCCTGCTTTACCGATAGTCACATTTGACCATTCTTCATTACCAACTTCACCGATACTTGCCATACATTCAGCTAAAACTTGTCTCATTTCACCACTTGCAAGTCTTAAGATAACATATTTTTCTTCTTTACCCATTAATTGAGCATAAGCACCCGCTGAACGGATCATTTGTCCGCCTTTGCCCGGTTTTAACTCGATATTGTGTACGATAGTACCCACTGGGATGTTTCTTAATTTCATTGCATTACCTGGTTTAATGTCAAGTCCGCTTTCAGCAGCACAAATAACATCACCAACGCTTAAACCTTTTGGTTGTAAGATGTATCTTTTTTCACCATCTCTATAAGAGATTAATGCAATACGACAATTTCTGTATGGATCATACTCGATTGCTTCAACTTTACCTTCAATACCAAATTTTCTTCTTTTAAAATCTATAATTCTGTAAAGTTTTTTAGCACCTGCTTCTTTATGACGGCTTGTGATTCTACCATTATTGTTACGACCTGCATGAGCTGGAAGTTTTACAAGTAATGAACGCACACTAGCTTTTGCTGTGATATCATCAGAGCTTACACCTGTGATGTATCTTCTACTTGGAGTATATGGTTTATAAGTTTTAATTGCCATCTTATGCCTCCGAACTTTCTAAGCTCACACCTTCTGGTAGCTTAACATAGAATTTTTTAAAGCTATTTCTTTGACCTTCACGACCTCTAAAACGCTTTACTTTTCCATCCATTTTTAAAGAATTAATTCTTACTGGAGTTACACCAAAATATTCTCTTAAAACTTCTTTTAAACCATTTTTAGTCATTTTTGGAGAAGTTTGAATAACTACAACACCTTGCTCTTGAAGGTTTAAGCTTTTTTCAGTGTAAAGTATTGTTTTTATATCAGTAATATCTGCCATTTTAACCCTCTTTTACGATAGATTCAAGCGCTGCTTTTTCAATGATAACAGCATTAAATACAGATACTAAATAAGCATTTACTTCGCTAATATCAACTACATAGCAATTTGCTAAGTTTCTAAAAGCAAGAAGTGTTTTTTCATCTAGTAAATCTTTTACAATTAAAGCATCTTTTAAACCAAGCTTTTTAATAACTGCATTTGCATCTTTTGTTTTACCGCTTTCAATGCTTAAACTATCTACTGAGAATAATGCATTGTTTTGTGCTTTATCAGCCAATGCTCTTTCAAGCGCTAAGCGTTTTTGTTTTTTATTAACTTTTTGGAAATAATTACGATTGTTTGTAGGGCCAAATGCTACAGCACCACCAACCCAAACATTCGTTCTTGTTGAACCTGCTCTTGCACCACCACGACCTTTTTGTCTCCATGGTTTTTTACCACCACCGCTTACATCGCTTCTACCTTTAGTATGAGCTGTGTTTGCTCTAAGGCTAGCAAGATAAGATTTTACATATAAATAAAGGTTGTGAGGATTAACTTCTGCGTATTTTGCTGGAAGATCGAGTTCACTAGCTTTTTCAAATTTATCATTTAAAACAGTTACTTTACTCATTTTGCAATCCTTATTTTACCCATAGCACCATTAAATCCTGGTACCGCACCTTTTACTACTAAGATGCCATTTTCTTCATCAAATGAAACTACTTCATTTTTAACAGTAACTTTTACATTACCATAATGACCTGCCATTTTCATACCTGGTTGAACACGACCTGGCCATTCGCGGTTACCGATTGATCCGTGGCGTCTGTGGAATCTTGAACCGTGACTTGCAGGACCTCCGGCAAATCCGTGTCTTTTAACAACCCCACTATAACCTCTACCTTTAGAATTAAAGCTTACTTTTAAGATAGAAGCTTCTTTTAAAGGATTAAGATCAATATCACCTGCTTCTGTGTTTGCTACTTCTAAAGAAGCAAATCTATTATATTCAGCTGAAAGATTGTATTTTTTTTGCTGACCCGCAATGCATTTATTATTTGCTTTGCCTTTTACATAAGCAACCAAAGCTTTTCCATTTTCTACTTCACATACTTTAGTTTGAACAAGTTTAAGTAAGGTTACAGGAATGCTTGGTGTGCTGATTGTTCTACTCATACCAATTTTTTCTACAATGTATTCCATATTCTATCCTTATTTACCCATAGCTCTTACTTCAACATTGACCTCTGGAGCCAAGTCAAGCTTAGTGAGTGAATCTACTGTATCTGGAGTAGCTGCTACAATATCAAGCATACGAGCATGAATTCTCATCTCAAATTGTTCGCGTGAATCTTTATTGATGTGTGGAGATTTCAAAACTGTGTATCTTTTGATTTTTGTAGGCATTGGCACTGGACCTCTGATGTCAGCACCTGTTCTTTTAACAGCTTCTACAATTGCTGCAACTGTGCGATCTAGAACTCTGTGGTCATAAGCTTTTAGCTTAAGCCTGATTCTTTCCATATTTTTTCCTTTGTAAAGAACTCGTTAGACCCATAAGAATCTAACCACCATATAAAATGATGTTGAGATTATATAAAAAGAGCCTTTGCTATGTCAAGAAATTTATGCATTTTTTTTGATTATTTTCCTTTTAAAAAGGATAAAAATTAAATTTTATAAAATTTATAAGATTTTTTATACATTAAGAAAATCTAAGAAAAAATATAGTATGATTTCAAAATCTAAAGGGGCATTAGCTCAGCTGGGAGAGCACAACGCTGGCAGCGTTGGGGTCAGCGGTTCGAACCCGCTATGCTCCACCATTAATTACAAAGAAATTTATGAAATCACTACAATTTTTTTACGATAATTACCCAAAATTTCAAAAATTTGATGAAAGAAAAATTCAAATTCAAACCCATAAAAACATCATTATAAAAGGTGGTTTTGCAAGTGGTAAGAAAAATTTAATTTTAAATTTTTTATCTTTGTACAAAAGTGAAAATATACTTTTTATTGATTGTGATGATTTGAAATTTCAAGCAAGTGTTTTGGTAAATTTAAATTCGTTTTTAACCTATAATCCACAGATTAAATTTTTAGCACTTTGCAACTTTGCTCATGATTTTGACTTTGCCAGTTTAAAACACCTTAATTTGCAAATCATAATAAGCGTTTGTGATAGCAATTTTCATTTAGATTATTTTGAAGAACTTCATTTAGATTATTTAGACTTTGAAGAATTTTTAAGCTTAAACAAAAAATACGCTGACACTAAAACCATGGTAAGTTATTTTTTACATACAGGACGCAATGTGATTTTAAATCACAACTTTAACACAAACTCATCATACTTAAGAAGTTTTTACACTCCATTAGAGCTTACCATACTCAAACAAATTGCCTTAGAACTCGGGAATGAATTTAGCGTTAATGAGCTATTAAAAACACTAAAAAATACTATAAAAATTTCCAAAGATACCTTATATAAAAGCATAGAAAAACTAGAATCAAACTACACTTTGTATTTTGTAAAAAATCTTGAAAAGAATTTAAAAAAAGTATATTTTTGGGACTTTTCACTAAAAAATTCTCTAAGCATACAAAAAGACTTTAGTGCTTTGTTTGAAAATTTGATTTTAAGCGAGTTGTTTAAATTTGAACAAGAAATTTTTTATACCAAATATTTTGATTTTTACTTACCAAGTCTTAAAAATGCATTTTTATGCTCGCCCTTTAAAGATAAAGATTTACTTAGTTTAAAAGTCAAAAAAATACTTAGTAAAAATCAACTCGCACTTTCGACTATTTATATCATCACGCTTTCACAAAGAGATGAGTTTTTCATTGAAGGGGTGCGCGTGATGATTTTGCCTTTTGATGAGTGGGCTTTAGGAAATTAATCTAACTCATCAAGCTTATGTTGATTTATGATAGAAATAATAAGCTTAGTATAATTACTTTTGATCTCTGAGTATTTTTCCAAATGACTTGCCGCTTCTTTGCCATCAAGTTTTTCATTTTGATTTATAGCATCCCACCGCCAAGCTCTAAATTCCTTATAAGCATCATGACGATTTAAATTTAGCAAGTATGAATCCACGCTTTCTTGCAAGGTATCAAATATACGAATTTTATGAGTTTTACCTTCACTTCTTTCTTTTGGAATTAAATCTTTTTCACCCCAAGTCCATTCTCCAAATAAATTATTTGCTTCTTTAGCAAAACGACTTGTACCAGTTGCGCTTTCAATAATTGCTTGAGCTATGGCTAAAGATTTTGGAACTTTTTGGATACGCAGTTGGTATTCCTTGTGATCGTATAAATTTTTAACGCGATATTTTTCTTTTAAAAACCATAGTTTTTGCACAGCATTAGAATTTAGTTTTCTAAAATTACTCTTTAAAGCTTCCTCAAAAAAAATATCTATAAATTCTTTTTCATTTTCAATTTCTTTGAAAGAAACATCTAACAAAGCATTGATTTTTTTGATAAAAACTTCACGCTTTTCTTTTATACTTAAAGCATAATAATATTTATCAAAACCTGCTATAAATTCAGCTTTTAAAAATAAAAAACTACTAAGTAAAATTATAATCAGCTTCAAAACAGCATTTTACCTTTCCTCTGAAAAATATTTGATCATCCTCTAATCTAAAATATAAATTTTCTTTGCTTTTTGGCTTTACTAAAATATCATCTTTAACTTTTTGATTTAAATAAGCAAGATAAAAACAAGCTCCCATACCTGTACCACAAGCTAAAGTCTCATCTTCTACCCCGCGTTCATAGGTTCTAACTCTTATAAATTCTTCATTTTCTATTTTAGCAAAATTAACATTTGCATTATATTTTTTACGCACTTCTTTACATAAATTTACATCAAATTCATTTAAATCATCAACAAAAGTCACCATATGTGGCACACCTGTATTACATCCTTGCCAAATTCTATCTTTATGTTTAAAAGCTTCTTTAATATCCTTCACTCCACTTAATTTAATCTCTACCATGTCATCATCAACAAATGATTTTATAAGTCCTGCTCCAGTTAAAAAATTTAAATATTGTGATTTTTTTAGATAATGATGAGCAAAATGAGCTGCTGCACGCGATCCATTACCACACATATTTGCTTTACTACCATCGCAATTATAAAATTCCCATTCAAAATCATATCTATCATGAGGCACAACTACTATAAGTCCATCAGCACCTATGCCCTCATAACGATTACAAAGAATTCTAGCTAACTCACTACGATCTTTTTTTTCACCATCTGCAAATACTACAAAATCATTTCCGCTTGCACAATATTTATAAAATTTCATTTTTAACCTTTAAAGTATGTTTTAAAAAATTTAGCACATTTTCTTCAAATTTTTCATAACTTGAAATATTTTTTATCACAAAATCTGCTTTTTTTAGTTTTTCTTCTATATCAAGTTGCAAATTAATTCTTTTTAAGGCTTCATTTTCATCTAAATTATCTCTTTGCATTAATCTTTTTAATAAAATTTCTTTTGGAGCATAAATCAATATACTTTTTCCTAGATCTTGATAATGATTATTTTCAAAAAATAAAGGCAATTCTATAAAAAAAGCCTTGTTTTTTTTATCTAAAATTAGTGCTTTTTGTAAAATTTCTTCTTTGATTTTAGGATGTAAAAAACCTTCTAACTTTTTTTTGGCGTTTAAATCATTAAATACAATAGCACCAAGCTTTTTTCTATCTATTTTTCCTGCTATAAGTAAATCATCATTATCAAAAAGCTTAGCTATAGAATTAGCATTTTCATTTAAAAGCTCATGAGCTATCACATCTGCACTTAAAGTATCAAAACCCAAATTTTGAACTATTTTTATAAAGCTTGACTTTCCACCTGCTATACTTGAAGTCACAAAATAAGCATTTTGCATAATTTAACCTTAAAATATTTTTAGTTAAAATACCTTTTAAATTCTTAAAGGAAGATAAATGAATATAAGCTATGAAGATGCTGGCGTAAGTATAGACAATGGTAATACTTTTGTAGAAGCAATTAAGCCTTTAGTAAAAGAAACTTTTAATGAAAATGTTTTAGGTGGCATAGGTTCTTTTTCAGGCGCTTTTGCCATGCCAAGTGGTTTTAAAAATCCTGTCATGCTAGCAGCAACAGATGGGGTAGGCACAAAGTTGCGTCTTGCTATTGATAGTCAAAAATTTGACACAATAGGCGAAGATTTAGTAGCAATGTGCGTGAATGATTTAATTTGCAATTTTGCTACACCTTTGTTTTTTCTAGACTATTATGCAAGTGCAAAGTTAGATGTAGAAGTAGCTAAAAAGGTTGTAGCGGGGATTGCTAATGGTTGTAAAAAAGCAAATTGTGCCTTAATAGGCGGAGAAACTGCTGAAATGCCTGGAATGTATCATAACAATGACTTTGACTTAGCAGGTTTTTCAGTGGGCATGGCTGAAAAAGATGAAATAGATAGAAGAAATTTTGTAAAAAATGGAGATATTTTACTAGCTTTGCCTAGTAGTGGGCTTCATTCTAATGGATATTCTTTAGCTAGAAAAGTATTATTTGAAGCACAAAAGCTTAAATTTGATGATAAAATAGATGGTAAAAATTTAATCGATATTTTACTTGAACCTACAAGAATTTATGTAAAAGACTTTTTAAAATTAAAACCCTTCATCAATGCACTAGCTCATATAACAGGTGGTGGTTTGGTAGAGAATTTACCTAGAGTTTTCCCAAGAGGAATAGGTGCTATTATTAGAAAACATCATCTAAAAACTCCTGAAATTTTTTATCAAATAGGCCAAAGCGTAGAAGAAGCTGAAATGTATAGAAGCTTTAACATGGGTGTGGGCTTAGTTATGGTGGTAGATCCATCTAATGTAGGAAAAGTTTTAGAGAACTCAGATGCTTATGTAATAGGCGAAGTTGTGCTAAATGAAGGGGTTGTTTTAGAGTAATTAACTCCCTAGAGTTTGCTAATAAATCACATTGAGCTTAAAAATAAGCTTAATGTGATAGAGTGTATTTAATAAGGAGTTTATTGTTTTTAAATTATTTATAATACTAAAAACTTTTATAGTTTTTATATTCAACATTGGCGCATTCTTAACTTTATTGTACCAATTGTGCTTTTTTAAATTTTTATTTTGTCATTTTATAATCTGTTTTAAGCAAACTCTGGGCAATTAATTAAACACTAAGCCTTAAAAGGCTTAGTTAATCATTATTAAAATATAAAGTCAAACTGTAAAAATCCCGTATGCGAATGAGAATTATTTGCAAAAGTTCCATTATAATTAAATGACATTTCTAAATCTTCTGCCAAAGAAAAAATCAAAGACGCACTGGCATATTGATAAGTTCTTGGCAAATCTAAGGTTTCGCTTGCTTTTAAGTTTGCAAAATTTACTCTTGATTCTACTTCAGGATTAAAATTAATTCTTGCACCTGCTTCAAATGAAGTGCTAATTTGCGGATGCCATTTATTAAGCCATTTAAGAGATGCCGTACTTGAAAATAGATTTAATTCACTCTTATAATATCTTTCATGATTTAATGCTCCATCTCCATGCATGCTGAAAGCTTTTGTGAAACCACCTTCATAGTTTAAAGACACCTCAGGAGTAATTATATTATCTGCCCCATCTAAATAAAAATTCATACCAGTTCCAATACTTGCTCCATAACCATAGGTATCTGTATTACCATTAGCCTCTCTTTTTCCTTTATCAACAAATTTTTGCACATCATTTTTGGTATATGCTGCTTTGGTATGGAATTTAAAAAAGGCTTCTTTTATCTCATCTTCTAATAAAATATTAGAATACTTCAAACCAGCATACACTGTTTGCATTTTTAAAGAGAAATAATCTTTAGTATCCATATTAGCCTCTTCGGTTCCTACATAAGCTCCTAGCATACCTATATCTTTTAAAGTATGAAAGCCAGCCACTATACCTTTGGTATGTCCTTTAGAATAATCATTTGTTCCTAAAAGCTTAATGCTATTAGATGAAAAATAAGGCAATACAAAGCCGTGATAATGCTCATCTGTATCAAAACCTACTAAGTCTTTATTTGTTTTATGATTATTGTGTATTCTTGCATGTTTGTAAGCCATTCTTGATGCATCATCTAAAACAGTATCAAGGAAGAATGATCTCATCATATAAGTGTTAATTATTGTTTGAGCCATAACCGAACCCACTCCAGCACTTACATCTGCTAAGGTTTTATAAGTTCCTGAAATTGGATCATATACTAGATTTAATAAATCATTGTTTGAACCAACATTACCTACTCCTATGTTACCACCACTACCAGTATTATTAACTATATTGTCAGGATTGATAGGTTTGCTTGCATCAAAATTTGGATCTGAAGTATCTACTGTGATATTATCTATATTTGTAGAACCACTTCCATTTCCACCTACATTAATAGCTCCATCAAAGCTACCATCTTCATTTGGTTTTACTATCCAATCTCCTACATTTACATTACCATTACCATTATTAGTAATGTGATTACCATCTTTATCAGGTTTAACTGTACCTTGGTTATCTATATTAACATCATTATTACCATTATTAACTATACCACCGCCGATATTACCATTGGAACCATTTGAAATAGAAGTATTACCACCGCCACTACCTACAGTGATAGAACCTCCCAAATCTCCATCATTTTTGATTTCTAAATCACCGTTGTTATTCTCAATAGAACCGCTGATAGAACCACTATTGTTAATTGAGCCTAAATTACCATTGTTTGTAATATCTCCACCTATATTACCATGACCACTATTGATAATCTTATCTACAGAAGAATCTTTACCTATAGATACATCCCCTGTAATTTTTCCATAATCATCATTAATGATATTACCTACTTTTGAGCCATTATCAACGCTAACATTACTGCTAATAAGCCCATTACCAGAATTAGAAATATTAGTAACTTCGCTACTATTATCAACTTTAATACCACCAGTAATCTCTCCTTGCCCAGCATTGATGATGCTTCCAACTATACTTCCATTATCAACGCTAACATCTCCTGAAATTTTACCAGTAGAAACTCCATTATTATAAAAAGAACTTGCCAAAGCACCATTGATAATATTCTCAACTTTAGAGTGATTATCTACTTTTACACTACCACTAATCTCTCCACTTCCAGCATTGATGATACTATCTATCTGTCCTTTATTATTAACCTCTATAAAACCCTCTATTTTACCATTATCTTGATTTATTATACCACCTACTATAGAAGAGCCTTCTCCATCCACTTTTATAGTTCCGGTAATCTTAGCATTATCTTTATTTAAAATACCAGTAACCACACCGCCACTACTGATTAAAATAGATCCGCCTATATTAGCATTATCAGCATTTATAATACCAAATCCATTCTCACCACCTGAGATCATACCTTTCTCTTTAACCTCTATAGTTCCTTTTAAAGCAGATCCTCTGCTTAAATAAATTCCAGCAATTCCACCATGTATTGCAGAATTTTCTCCAGCTATAGTTGTGTTTTGATTTAAATATGCGTGATCAAAATACATCCCATAATCACCACCATATACCACGCCACCATTTTTTATAGATATATCGCTTGTAGTAGAACCTGTACCTAAGAAAACACCACTTTCTCCTCCATAAATGCTACCATTATCAACATATAAATATCCTAATTTTTGCCATTGATTTACAAATATGCCATAATTTCTAGCATCTATTACACCACCATCTTTAATATTTAAGGTTCCAAAAGAACCATAAGATACAGAAATTCCATCGTTTTCTGCTTTTATGGTGCCAGTATTGGTGATATTTTCTATTTTACCACCACCTTCTAGCTTAATTCCTGCACCCCCAATATCAGTCTCCGTAGAAATTATATTACCAGAATTGTTTATAGTTCCAATATCTCCTTTCCATAAAAATACACCTCTAGCTCCACTAATAGTTCCGGAATTAGTTAAAGTTTCTATTTTTGCACTTGAACTTAAAGTTATTGCACCATAACTACCCATACCTTCAATATTTCCTTGATTATCTAAATGAGTAATAGTCCCGCTTACGCCAATTTTATTAATATACCCTTTATTAATAATAGCGTCTACTTTGGAGTTATCTTTTAATTGTATACCATCTTGATTGCCACCAATTATAGTTCCAGTATTTTCTATTGTACCGACACTAGAGCCAGTTTGAAGATCAATACCATTCCAAGTAGTACCTGTTATACTACCAGAGTTTTTTATACTATCAATACTAGAATTTTGTCCAATATTAATACCATTGCTACCACTAATAGTACCTTTGTTATCTATAGCATTAGCATTAGCATTAACATTAACACCAAAATCACTAGTTGTAGTAATACCACCGCTTTCTTCAATCACCAAGGTTCCATCAGAACCTATGGTAACCGGACCATTTTGACTACTATTAATAGTACAAGTATCACCATTACAGCCACCACCACTAATATTTTTTGAATTTTTTACTTGTTTGGCTTTAGTGTTTTTAACACTACTATTAGAATTTTGATCATTTATAGTTACTATACTAGCATTAGCACAGGTTACCAAAAAAGATATAGTCGCTAAAGATAAGAAAGTTTTTTTAACAAAAGAAAGATTATTGTTTAAATAAGATGATTTTAAAGTGGGATTATTTTCGCATACCCCCCCCCATAAAATAAGACATTAAAACTCCTTGATTTATTAAAATTTTTTTGTAATGATAAAAAATAATTATTAATATTTTTTAAATATGATAGTGCTTTTGTTAATTATTTGTGTAAATTAGGATATTTTTATTGTTGTTATTCTTAAGATAATTTAGCTTTGATTAAAAAAAGCCTCTTAAAAATAAGAGACTTTTTTATTTTATAGGATGAAGTTCATTTGCATAAAAGCTTACTGAATTCATACCTTCTTTGATAGCCCATTCATAAGCTTTTGCTACAAATTCCCAGTTAATGTGTGCGTAGAATTTGTCTAAATACGCAGGGCGTGCATTACGGTGATCTACATAGTAAGCATGCTCCCACACATCAACCACTAAAAGTGGAACTTTACCTTCAGTGATAGGTGTAGCAGCATTGCTTGTAGCTACTAATTCTAATTTTTGATTTTGAGTGTTATAAACTAGCCAAAACCAACCAGAACCAAATACTCCTGTAGCGCCTTTGATAAATTCTTCTTTTAAATTTTCCATAGAACCAAAGTCTTTTTCAACTGCTGCTTTAAACTCATCACTTAAAGAACAGCCACAGCCACAGCATGTTTTTGGCTTAATGCAGTCAAAATAAAAGTCATGATTATACACTTGAGCAGCGTTGTTAAAAATTCCGCCATTTGAGTTTTGTATGATATAAACTAAATCTTTTCCTGCAAATTCAGTATCTTTAATAAGATTGTTTAGGTTGTTTACATAAGTTTGATGGTGTTTGCCATGATGAAATGCAAAAGTTTCTGCACTCAAAAAGTCTCCAAAAGCGTCTGCTTCATAAGGTAGTTTTCTTAATTCAAACATATTGTTCTCCTTTTTTTAAATTTTATAGCATTCTAACATAGTTAAGTTAAAAAAGACTAAATGAGTCTTTATTTTTCAAAAAGTATTACTTTGCCTTGTTCTAAGCTTTTTGCTACATCGATAATGCGTTGGTTTTTACTACCTTTAAATTTTAAAGATAAGTCTTTTTGCTCTAAAATAAACTTCCCATCTATCAAAACATCAGCCAAGATAAGCAATTCTTTCATAGCTTGCTCTTGCAATAGCTCTTCATAAGTAAAACCTGTATATATAGTAAGATCAAGCCCTAAAGCCTTAATGTGTTTTGCTAGAATACTTAAATTTTTTGCTTGTATAAAAGGCTCCCCGCCACTAAAAGTAACACCTTGGAGCAAAGGATTTTTACAAATATCATCATACAAACTTGCTAAATCTTGCAAATATCCTTTGTTAAAATCATGTGTTTGTGGATTATGACAACCTTTGCAATGATGAGGGCAGCCTTGAGTAAAAATCACGTAACGCAAACCATAGCCATCGACTATGGATTCTTTTATGACACCGGCTAATCTAAGAAAAATCGTGTTTAATTCTTGCATGAACTTCAGCTTTTTTAGCGTCATTAAAACGATCAAGCGTTCCTACTAAATAGCCTGTGATTCTTCTTATGCGTTCAAATTTAATATCATCTTCTTTTCTATGGCACTTTGGACAAAACTCATCTATCACACCACTATAACCACACACTGGATCCCTATCTAACGGGAAATTAATCGAGCCATAGCCTATATTGCTTTCTTTCATACATTTTACAATGCGTTCAAAACTTTCTAAGTTTTTACTCACATCACCGTTTAATTCTACATAAGTAATATGCCCACCATTATTTAGCTCATGATATGGGGCTTCTATTTGAATTTTTTCATATATACTAATAGGAAAATCTACAGGAATATGGAAAGAATTAGTATAAAAATCTTTATCGGTTATGCCTTTTAAAATGCCGTATTTTTTTTGATCTAGTTTTAAAAATCTTCCACTTAAACCCTCAGCTGGGGTAGCTATGAGTGAAAAATTCAGTTTGTCTTTGAGTGATTTTTCATCGACAAATTCACGCATAAAACGCACGATTTGCAAACCTAAATCCCTTGCTTCTTGACTTTGTCCATGATGAGAACCTACTAAAGCTATTAAACTCTCACAAAGTCCTATATAACCTATAGCCAAAGTCCCGTGTGCTATGATTTTTTCTACGCTATCATTTTCTTTTAAAGAATCTGAATCTATCCAAATTCCCTCGCCCATTAAAAATGGGAAATTTTTAACCTTTTTTAAACTTTGAATTTTATATCTATGAAGTAATTGCTCATACACAAGCTCTAATTTTTCTTTTAAAAGTGAGTAAAAAAGCTCTAAATTTCCTTTGGCTTCTATGGCTAAACGCACAAGGTTTATACTTGTAAAGCTTAAATTTCCCCTGCCACTTGTGATTTCTTTGCTCTCATCATAAACATTTGCCATAACCCTAGTTCTACAACCCATATAAGCTACTTCGCTATTATAATCACCCTTTTTATAGTATTTTGCATTAAAGCTTGCATCTAAAAAGCTAAAATTTGGAAAAAGTCTTTTAGAAGCACATTCTATAGCGAGTTTAAAAAGCTTGTAGTTTGGATCTTTTTCATTATAATTAATACCTTCTTTTACTTTAAAAATTTGCACAGGGAAAATTGGTGTTTCACCATTTCCTAAGCCTTTCATCGTGGCTTTGAGTAAATTTTCTATTACCATTTGCCCTTCAAAAGAAGTATCAGTACCATAGTTTAGCGTGCTAAAAGGCACTTGAGCTCCTGCTCTTGAGTTCATAGTATTAAGATTATGCACCAAAGCTTCCATAGCTTGAAAAGTCGCATCTTGGGTTTGCTTTAATGCTCTTTTGTAAGCATAAGCATTTGCTTGTTTTAAAAAATTCTCATCACTATTTAAATCAAGCTTTAAAAGCTCTTTAAAGCATTCTTTTTCGCTTGAAACTTGAAAATTAGCATTTTTAAAGCATTGCTCGTCTAGGTTTTGTTCTAATTTTATTTCAAAAAAAGCATTTATAGCCTTTTTATACTCTTTTTGAAAAGTCTTTGCCACACCCTTTGCCATAGCAAAATCAAAATTTGGTATAGATTGACCTCCATGCATTTCATTTTGATTAGCCTGTAAAGCAATGCAAGCTAAAGAAGCATAAGATCTGATATCATTTGGCTCACGCAAACTTCCATGTCCAGTGCTAAAACCATTTTCAAAAAGCTTTAACAAGTCTATTTGACAACAAGTTTGTGTTAGCATATAAAAGTCTTTATCGTGTATATGTATATCGCCATTTTTATGTGCATTTGCGATATGTTTTGGTAAAATACACTCATCTACATAGTATTTTGCTCCTTCTGAACCATATTTTAACATCATACCCATAGCACTATCTGAGTTGATATTAGCATTTTCTCTTTTTAAATCAGCTTCTTTGGAATCTTTGAAGGTTAAATCATCATACAAATTTAGCAAATCATAGCTACCATTGCGGATTTGTGTTCTTTTTTGGCGGTATAATATATAAGATTTTGCAGTATTGATTAAAGCATTTTTTATTAAAACCTCTTCAACTTTATCTTGAATTTGTTCTACCTGTGCATGATTTTCATCAAGCAAAGCTACAACCTCATCACAAAGCCTACCTAATTCATCATTTTCTAATTTTTTATCAGTAGAGTTTATATTGGCTCTAAAAATAGCATTTTTAATTTTAAAAATATCAAATGCAACTTGACTTTTATCTCTTTTTGTAATAAATTTTATTTTCATGTAAATTTTCCTAAAAAATAATCTCTAGAAGCTAAAAAATAACGCTTTATGAAGATAAGTTTAGTACAAAAACTTGATGAAAAACTTAAAAAGACAAAAGAAAAATTCACACAAAAATTGTGTGAATTTTGTTTATTCTAACTCTATACCTTTTACGGTATAAATTTTATCAATACCACGATTTCCAAACATTTTTTCAGTATTACAATCCTTTTGGATATTCCACTCATCTAGCTCATGATGGAAATTTTTGCAATTGTGAAAAAGATATGCCATAGTAATTACATTTTGCACATCCCAATTCACAACACTATGCTCATACGCATGACAGTTTTCAAAACAATGTGCCATTCTAGTAGTATTTGAAGTTTTCCAATGCAATAAAGAATGATTGAAATTAACACAATTAAAAAACATATAAGACATATCTTTTAAATTTTGAGTATCCCATTTTGATAAATCTTGATTAAAATTTTTGCAGTTAAAAAACATACTTGCCATATTTTCAACTTTAGAAACATTCCAGCGTGACAAATTTGCATTAAAACTTTCGCAACAATAAAACATATAAGACATATCTTTAGCATTTGATACATCCCAATGTTCAATACCTAAAAAATCCAATCTTTTAGAATAATAAAATACATAAGAAAAATCATCAATCAAAGATACATCAATATCTCTTAGAGAAATTCTTTCATTATGCACCAAATTCATTAACTCATTTTTGCTTTTAGGTCTATACATTTTGTCCTCCTTTTTGTATATTTTAAAAAACAAGTGTGAAGTCAATGTAAAAATTTACAAATTATTAATAATAACTTTCAATATATTAATAATAAGTATTTTAAAATAAACTTAATTTAAATAAGAGAAAGCAAATAAAAAATATTTAAATTAAACAATGTAACTTTTTGTAAAATATGACAATGATTATCAAAAAAAGTGGATATAAAATAGTAAGTGGTGACCCATACGAGACTCGAACTCGTGTTACCGCCGTGAAAGGGCGATGTCCTAACCGCTAGACGAATGGGCCATTTTGCAGTTTTAAGATGAAATTATAACAATTTTTACTTAATAATTATTTAAGGCATTAAAAAATACCTTAAATATCGATTTCTATCCCTACAGGAGCATGATCTGAACCAAAAATATCATCTCTTATGAAGGCATTTTTAAGCTTATCTTTTAAGCCATTAGAAATGAAAAAATAATCAATCCTCCAGCCTACATTTCTTTCTCTTGCTTTCATTCTATAACTCCACCACGAATACTTTTCTTTAACATCGCCATTTATATGTCTAAAAGTATCTATAAAACCTAATTTTAATAAATCATCTATCCAAGCACGCTCAATCGGTAGAAAACCTGAAGTTTTTTCATTAGCTTTTGGGTGGGTTAAGTCTATCTCACGATGTGCGGTATTAACATCTCCACAGATGATAATTTCTTTACCTTCTTTTAAAAGTTTATCTAAATACACTAAAAAGTCATTATAAAATTTCATTTTAAAATTCAAACGCTCTTCATCTTTTTGACCATTTGGAAAGTAAATATTAAACAAAACTACATTTTTAAAGCTATGCTCTAAAACTCTACCCTCATCATCATCAAAAAACTCACATTTTTTGACTTCACAATCAAAATTACACAAGCTCATTACACCTGAATACCCTGCTCTTTTAGCACTATTTGAATACATATGTTTAAAAGGATATTCATAAATTCTTTTTGGAAATTTATCCTCGTGTGCTTTGATTTCTTGAAAGCCTATAAAATCAATTTCTTCTTTTTCAATCCAATCAAGTGCATTTTTATCACAAATTGCCCTTAGGCCATTTACATTCCATGATAATAATTTCATAATTTAATCCTTAAACTTACAAAAAGCAAAATCATACCATAAAGATATTAAGTTAACCATTTTTATTTATAATTAAATCTTTAATTTTGAAAGGATTTCATGAAATTTTTTAATATATCGTGGCTTAAATTTATTATTTTGAGTGCTTTTTATATAACTAGTATCAATCTGAAATTGTTTTCTTATATTCACGAAAATTTACATCCTCATAATAATGATATTTCCATTATTTTATATATAATTATATATTTTGCACTATTAGTTGGAATTTTCGCTTTATTATTTTTGCCTTATCTTAGCAAGATTTTAATGATTTTTTTAATAGGTGTGAGTTCAATTAGTAGTTATTTTATGATCAATTATGGTGTTATTATAGATCATGATATGATTAGAAATGCTATGCAAACTGATCAAAAAGAAGTACGCGATCTGATTAATTTTAATATTTTTGTTTATATATTTTTTACTTTTGTGATTCCAGCATTTTTAGTTATAAAAGCTAAAATAGAATATCACAATATCAAAAAACATTTAATCATTAAATTTGGCACTTTAGTTGTTGCTTTATTTGTTGCTTTTGGATTGCTTGGAATTTTTTCAAAAAGTATTGTACCATTTTTAAGAACTTATAATGAAGTAAGAGTTTATAACACTCCTTTTTATCAAATTTATTCAGCAATTAAATATATAAAATTAGAAGTTATTCCAGAAAAAGAACTTCAAAAGATAGCTTTAGATGCGAAAATGGAAAAAGACTTAAACAAAACTATGATTTTAGTCATAGGGGAAACCGCTAGAGCAAATAACTATTCTTTGGGTAGTTATACCAAAAATGATACTAATTTTTACACCAAAAACGAACCTAATTTAATATATTTTGACAATGTAAGCTCTTGCGGGACAGCAACTGCTAGAAGTTTACCTTGTATATTTTCAAGACACAAAAGAGCTACTTTTGACAATAGTCTTTATGAAGAAAATGCTTTAGATATTTTACAAAGAGTTGGAGTTCAAAGTGTTTGGCTTGGAAATAATTCTGGAGGTTGCAAAGGAAACTGCGATCGTATAGCACATAAATTGATTTCAAAAGATTATGATGAGAGTTTACTTGAGCTTGTAAAAGAACAATTACAAAATCCATCTTCAAGTAAAATCATAGTCGTTCATTTGCAAGGTTCTCATGGACCAGCTTATTTTAAGCGCTATCCAAATGAGTTTAAAAAATTTACGCCAACTTGCGATACAAATGAATTACAACAATGCTCGCAAGAAGAATTAACTAATACCTATGACAATACTTTACTTTATACAGATTTTATCATCAAAAGTCTTATTGACTTATTAAAGCAAAGTCCTGCACAAAATGCCTCATTGTTGTATGTATCAGACCATGGAGAAAGTTTAGGAGAAAATGGAATTTACCTTCATGGAATGCCCTATTTCATAGCACCAAAAGAGCAAACTCATGTTCCTATGATTCTTTGGAGCAAAGATAATAATTTAATCCAAGAATTACAAAAAAAGAAAGATTATAAATTATCTCAAGATAATATTTTTTCAAGTTTATTAGGATATTTTAATGTCCAAACTAAAGAATATGAAGAAAACTATGACTTATATAGTAAAAATTTAAAGGAAAATCCTTAATGAAGCCAAAGTATTCTTTATTTAAAAATGCAAGTTATGCCTTTAGTGGCATTAAATTCTTGCTTAAAGATGAAATGGCTTTTAGAATAGAATTTGCCATTATCTTACCTTTGATTTTTGTAAGCTTTTTTTTACCTGTGAGTTTTTTAGAACATTTTGTGCTTATTTTAGTATTAGTTTTGATTTTAATTATAGAAGCATTAAATTCTGCTATAGAAGCTTGCGTGGATCTTTACACGAGCGAATTTCACATCTTAGCTAAAAAAGCAAAAGATTGTGCGAGCGCTGGGGTGTTTTTTAGCGTTGTTTTGGCTATAATTACTTGGAGTTTTATTCTTTTTAATATGGCTAGAGAATGGATGATAAAGTAAAAACACTATGCATAAAAATCTTTGGTAAAAAACGCTTTGAAATTTTAGAATTTTTAGCCCTTCATGCTAATGAAGATGGCTTTGTCTTTGCAAATATCGAAGAACTTTCTAAAAAGTTAAACATCAGCAAACCAACCATCATTTCTACTTTTAAATTTTTAGAAGAAAAAGCTTTGCTTGAAAAGCTCAAAAACGGCTTATATAAACTCAAATAGGAGATAAAATGACACTTAAAAACCCTTTGGATATGCATTTACATTTACGCGATGAAAGCATGCTTGAACTTGTAGCTCCATTTAGCGCAAAAGACTTTAAAGCGGGAGTTATCATGCCAAATTTAATCGCTCCGCTTACTGAAATAAACGCATTAAAAGCTTATAAAGAACGCATTTTAAAAGCATGTAAAAATGAAGATTTTACGCCTTTGATGACTTTATTTTTTAAAGACTATGATGAGCAATTTTTAGAAAAAGCTAAGGATGAAATTTTTGCTATCAAACTTTATCCTGCAGGCATAACTACAAATTCAGATAATGGAATTTCAAGCTTTGATATAGAAAAGTTAAAACCTACACTAAATGCTATGAGTGAGCTTGGCCTGCCTTTACTTGTACATGGAGAAACAAATGATTTTGTAATGGATAGAGAGGCAAATTTTGCTAAAATCTATGAAAAATTAACTAAAAATTTTCCAAAATTAAAAATTGTAATGGAACATATTACCACTAAGGTTTTGTGTGATTTATTAAAAGATTATGAAAATTTATACGCAACTATCACTTTACATCATTTAATGATAACCCTTGATGATGTAGTAGGTGCTAAGATGGACCCACATTTGTTTTGCAAACCTATTGCAAAACGCTATGAAGATAAAGACGCTTTATGTGAGCTTGCTTTTAGCGGCTATGAAAAGGCTATGTTTGGAAGTGATAGCGCACCTCATCCTTTGCATACTAAAGAATGCTGCGGGTGTGCAGCTGGCGTATTTAGCGCACCGGTGATTTTACCTGTATTAGCTGAACTTTTTGAAAAACACTCAAATGAAGCAAATTTACAAAAATTTATTTCAGATAATGCTTGTAAAATCCATAATCTTAAATTTGAAAAAGATAAAATCATCACTTTAGAAAAACAAGAATGGCAAGTAGCGCAAAAATACGGCGATGTGGTGCCATTTATGGCGGGAAAAACTTTAAATTTCAAGGTTATTTAGCCTTGAAATTTAATCAATAATCAAAAGTTTTATCTTAGCTTCTATAATCTCTTCTACCTCATCTTTTACAAAGCTTTCTAACTCTTGTTTGTTTGCATTAATGCCATTCATACTCAAATGCCATAAAGCATTTTCTATCGCACTATCTTTATCTCTTTTTACTACTCTAGTTTCATTAAAAATTTCACTCTCATAAGAAATATTTTGCGCATTTAAAAAACTTTGTAAATCCTCTTCATAAAAACCTTTAAAATGCGTGTTAAAATGCTCAAATATAGGATCTAAAAAGCTACTTTTGCGCCTACTCGCCCAGCCTAAATACACTTTTTTAGAAGCTAAGTTTAAAAAAGCTTTATAGTCTTTTTCATTTTGCAAAGCAGGAGACATACTCAAAAAGGCTAAATCAAAATTTGTGTTATTGTTTTTATAAAAGTTTTCAAAGTCTAAATTTAAAGTTTTTATATTTGATATAGCATGAGTTTTTGCATCTTCTTGTAAAATTTCAAGCATAGCACTAGAGCTATCTACACCCAAAACACTTTTTGCTTTTTGTGCTAAATGCAAAGTCCAAACACCACTTCCACAACCTATATCCACCACGCTTTTATCTTGTAAAGACCCAAGTTTTGCAAAAGTAACTTTTTGAATTTCGTTTAAGTTAGAACTATATCTTGCATAGCTTTTTGCTTTTTTATTCCATAAATTCATTATTCATTCTCACATTTTTGGCAAATTCCTTTAATCACAACACTTTTTATAATCCCTTTAATTTCAGGCATTTTTACATCACTAATCTCATGACATACATCGCATATAAAATGTGCTTTAGCATGATCTGCTAATTCATAAAAACTTTTGCGATCAAGTTGACTTTTATTAACAATACCCTTTTTTTCAAAAAGCTCCATATTTCTATAAAAGCTAGTTTTATTTGCTTTGAGATTAAATTGATCATAACTTAATGGGGTTTTAGCAAGAGATAAAATTTGCAAGATTTCCACTCGTAAAGTTGTCATAGAAATATCATGTTTTTTTAATAAATCAATAGCTTCCATAATTCTACCTTAGAAAATAAATGTATTTTACCACAAAAAAAGTTTTATAAATGCAACTTAATTTTTAAGTTGCAACTAAGTTGCATTATATATAATTACATAAATTTTAGATAATCAGGAGGAAATAATGTTAAAAATATTGTTATTGTTATTATCATGCGCACTTGCTTTTTCAAAACCCATTGTGAGTGTTAGCATACCACCTCAAGCATTTTTTGTAGAAAAGATTGCTAAAGATAGTGTTGAAATTAATATCTTGATTTCACCTAATTCTAATGAACATAATGTAGAATTTAAACCTATGATGATTAAAAATCTTGAAAAAAGCAAAATTTATTTTCTTGCCGATTTAGAACTTGAAAAAATCCTAGAAAACAAATTTAAAAATACACTCAAAAATGTCAAAATTGTTAATATTAATGATGGCATATCATTACTAGAAAATGATGAGACTGATGAACATGAGCACGATGAACATGAGCATGGTAAAAACGATCCTCATACTTGGCTAGATCCTGTTTTAGTAAAAATACAAGCACAAAATATCTATAAAGCTTTAAGTCAAACTTTTCCACAAAATAAAGACTTTTATGCAAAAAATTTAGAAAATTTTCTTAAAGAATTGGATGACTTAAATTCAGTAATCAAAACAAATTTACAAGATATCAAACACCGAGAATTTATAGTCTATCATCCTAGTTGGAATTATCTTGCAAAAAGATACAACCTCATCCAAATTCCTGTGGAAATTGATGGAAAAGAGCCAAAAATTCAAGATTTGCAAAAACTAATAAAAATAGCCAAAGAAAAAAACATAAAGGTTATTTTTGTCCAACCTGGTTTTAGTGAAAATTCGGCTAAAGTATTATCTAAAGAATTAGACGCAAAAATTGTTTTTATCGATCATTTGGCTAAAGATTGGGATAAAGAACTTTTAAAAACCATACAAGCATTAAAAATGGCTTTAGAATGAAAATCATTTTAATACTAGCTTTTATATGCTTTCAAAAAGTATTAAGCTGTGCTTTGTGTGCAGCTTATACTCCAACGGCAAATGTAAAATTAGACTTTAACGCAAGTGATGATAACATCAATAAAATTTATGTAACTTGGGAATTTTCGCAAGATTTTATAAAAATACTGCTTCAAAACTATGATATAAATTATAATAATACTTTAGACAAAGACGAACTTACTGATATTAAATATACTCTTTTAGATTATATAGAGCCAAGACAATTTTTAATGCAATTTCAATTTTACAATTTAGATGAAAAAATTTACATAGAAAAATTTTTAAATGCCAAATTAATCTTAGATAAAACGAAACTATTTTTCACTTTTGAAGTAAATCTTAACATCCCTATAAAAGAAAATAACACATTTAGCATAAGATTTGAAGATAAGGAAGGATTTTTTAGTTTTAAATTTATACCGCAAGATTTTATCACTTTGAATTCAAACTATTATCTAAGTGCAAATCCCAATTTAAATCTCATATTTTTACAAGCACAAAAAGGCAAAACACCAAATACAACCTTTGCAGAAATTCAAATCAAGCAAAGTCCAAATTTTATAGATGATCTTTTAAATAAATTGCAAATTTTTAACGAAAATATTTTATTGTATATCAAGCAACTTCTTCAACAAGAATTTAATATACAAACATTTTTAATATTATTAATCATATCTTTTGGATATGGCATTTTTCATGCTAGTGCACCAGGTCATTCTAAAATGCTTACAAGTTCGTATTTTTTAACACACAAAAGCTCATTTTCTAAAATATTTTATTTTGTATTAAAAATAGGCATAGTGCATATAATGAGTGCATTTTTACTTGTAAGCATTGGTATAATTATCCTTGAGAAATTACTCAAAGATATCAATATGGCTGGATTTATTCTTACAAAATTTACAAGTTTACTTATAGTTTTTATAGCTCTTTTTATGCTAAGTAAAAAAATACTTCATAAAAACTCTTGCTCATGCTCTTGCCACTCACATAAAACAAGTGAATGGGTAGTCATACTAGGAGCTTCTTTGGTGCCTTGTCCTGGTGTTATATTACTTTTTATTTTTGCGTATAAATTCAACTTTTTTTATGCTTTAAGCTCTGCTGTGTTTGTGACATTGGGAATGTGCTTTGTATTATTTTTATTTGCTATAGGGGCAAATAAAATTCACCAAAATGTCAAAACTATAAAAATAAGAACCTTACTAGAGTATCTAGCTTTGATATTTATGATATCATTTGGATTATTTTTATTCATCAATACCAAAGAAGGTGTATTTTAGTGGAATTATTTCGAATATCTAATTTAAATTTTTCTTATAATGAAGAACTTGTGTTAAAAAATATCAATCTAAGCTATGATAATAATGATTTTTTATCTATCATAGGACCAAATGGTGGTGGAAAATCAACCCTTATAAAACTCATATTTGGACTTTTAAAAAGTAAAAATATAATTGAATTTAAAAATATAAATTTAAGTCAAATAGGCTATGTCCCACAAAACACTCTAACTAATACCAATTTTCCAACTAGAGTCTTAGAAGTCGTGCTTATGGGAAGGATAAATCATAAAACTTTTGGTTTTTACACCAAAAAAGACAAAGAGTTAGCTCTAGATGCTCTAAAAAAAGTATCTATGCAAGATTTTTGGGATAAAACTATCCATTCTTTAAGCGGCGGCCAAAGACAAAGAGTGCTCATAGCAAGAGCTTTAGTAGGAGAGTGTAAATTGCTTATATTAGATGAGCCTACAGCAAGTGTAGATACTAAAAATGCTATACAAATTTTTGAGCTTTTAAAACAACTTCATCAAAATGGCATAGGTATTATATGCATTAGTCACGACATTAACATAACTTTAGCATATAGCGATAAAATCGCATATTTAAACAAAGAAATTTTTATACACAAAAACATTAAAGATCCAAATAAAATCAACTATATAAAACACTTATACCAAAACCATTCTCATTTTTGCGATGTTGAAATGAGTTTAAATTCTTGCCTATGTAAGGAATGTAATGCTTGAAATTTTAAATTTTAACTTTTTTCAAAATGCTTTATTTTCTTGTGTGCTAGTAAGCATTGCATGTGGTTGTATAGGAAGTTTGGTAATGGTAAATAGGCTTATTTCTATGGCTGGTGGTATTACACACGGGGCATTTGGTGGCATTGGAGTAGCATTTTACTTTTCTTTACCCATTTTACTTAGCACAAGTTTATTTACTTTGATTTTAGCCTTTATAGTGGCTTATTTAAGCAAACACTATCCAAACAGAAGCGATAGCATCATAGCTGTCATATGGGCATTTGGCATGGCCGTAGGAATTATACTTATAGACTTAAGTCCAAAATACAATAACGACTTAATGGCATATTTATTTGGTAATATATTAACCGTTTCTAATGAAGACATTTGGCTTATGCTTGGTGTAGATATCATTTTTATCATTATATTACTATGCTTTTATAGACAATTTGAAATCATAAGTTTTGATAGCGAATTTGCTCAAACTAGAGGAATTAACACTAATTTATTTTATTATCTTTTGATTTTTATGATAAGCTTGTGTGTGGTTATTAGCATTAGACTTGTGGGGTTAATTTTAGCTATGGCTTTATTAAGCATACCAAGCTTTATAGCAGAAGGCATTAGTAAAAAACTTGGCTGGATGATGATTTATTCAAGTATTTTGAGTTTATTTTTTTGCTTAAGTGGTTTAATGGTGAGTTATTATTTTAACATTTCAAGTGGTGCTAGTATCATTATGATCTCATGTATTGCTTTTGCTGTATATTTAGGAATTAATGCTTTAAAAATTTTCTCTCGTTCTTAAATAAGTAGCAAATCTTGGAGTGCCATTTTTTGTAAAACCATTGTATTTATAAGTGATGATTGATCCTATAGCAGGAGGATTTATACGATCTTTATCTTTAAAACCTGAGCCTATTTTAAAACTCACTTTTTTACCCTCAATCATTGCTTCACAAAGTAAAGATCCCATTTTACCTTCAAATTTTCCTTTACCTTCTAAATGCTTTTTTACAACACATTCTGTATCATCAAAAGGTTTTAATTTGTAAGCATTGTTTGATCTTTTCTTTTCATAAGGTGCGTTGTTTAATCTTATGATCACACCCTCACCTTTATGCGAAATGATATCTTGATAAAATTGTTCTAAATGATTTTTATCTTTAATGGAAATTTGTGGAATAATTTTTATATAATCATTTGAGTTTTTAGCCAAATACTTTTTCAAAACTTCTAATCTTGCTTCTAAGGTACAAGGATCAAGCTTAAATTCCTCACAAGCATTTGGCACATCAAAGACATTATAACTTACTTTTTGCCAAAGTTTTTCATCGGGATTTTCTTGGCGTATTAAAGATGAAATTTCTTCAAAAGAAGCTCTTTTTATCCAAAGTTCTCCATCTAATTCAAATTTAGGAAAGTTTTTTGTGAAAAATAAAGGAAGTTTTATAGTATTTCCTGCTCTTGTTTGCATAGACTTACCATTCCAAAGACCTCTTATACCATCGAGTTTTTCACTCATGAGATAATGGCTTAAATTTACATCTTTAAATGCTTTTTCATCATAAACTTTAAAAAGCAAAATATCTTTTGCAAAAAGAGAATTTAAAAGGAAAGTAAAGAGAAAAGCAAAGCTAAAAAGCCTTGCAGTAAGATTAAAGTGCTTTTTTAGCAGCATCTGCGATTTTAGCAAAAGCAGCTGCGTCATTCATCGCTAAATCAGCTAAGATTTTTCTATCAAGCTCAATACCTGCTTTTTTAAGACCATTTATAAATCTTGAATAACTAATATCATTTAGTCTGCAAGCTGCATTGATACGTACTATCCAAAGACGACGGAAATCACGTTTTTTGCGGCGTCTATCACGATACGCATAAACCAAACTTCTTTCTAATTGTTCTTTAGCTTTTCTAAAGTGTTTGCGGCGACCACTATAAAAACCACGCGCAAGTTTTAAAACTTTTTTATGTCTGCGGCGTCTTACAACACCTGTTTTTACTCTTGCCATATTTATCCTTTCACAAATTGGCGTTCGTTAAACGAATCTTGCCCTTTAAAATAAGGGGAGCTTGAATGACTTTCGTCAAAAACTAAATTTAAGCGAGCTTAAATTCCTAACATTTTTTCAACCGCTTTAACATTGGTTGAGTGAACATACTTAGAAGTGCGAAGATCACGCATTCTTTTAGCAGGTTTTTTAGTCAAAATGTGGCTTCTATAAGCAGCACCTCTTTTGATTTTATTTTTACCTACTTTGAAGCGTTTAACAGCACTTTTAACGCTTTTCATTTTTGGCATGTGTATCCTTTGGATAAATTTTTTCATAAAAGAAAGCTATCATTTTACTATAACTATGCTTTAGAAAAATTAAATTTTTATGACACAACCTGTCACAAGAATTTAATATGATTTTATTAATTTTATAAAATCCAATAAAGGAGTCAAATGGCAATAGTAATTGGTATTATAGTTATGATAGCTACTGCTATATGGGCTATAGTTTGTGGTACTTTTTGGGCTTTATTTTTGTTTGTAGTGTGGTGCGTTATATTACCAAGTTTATTTTTAATAGAAAAATACGGAATTATAAATGTAGCAGTTTCTTATGTGCTAATTTTAGCAGGCGTAGTAGTACTTGCAAGGATAATTAAAAGTAAACAATACTAAAAACCTTGACAATACGGGGGGGGGGGTATTGATATAATAAAAATTTAAATTGAAAGGAAAAAGATGGCATATAGATATGACAAAGATTTGGAATTTTTGAGAAACTTAAGTAGCGAAGAATTAAATGATTTTGTTAGTATTCTCACACATGATAAAGATAATACTACAAGATTTACGGAATTAATAACAGTAAATGAGTTGTATAAAAAATTCTATCCTGATCACAAACAGTATTTAGATTTAATTTTAGATGAGTTTCAGTGTTTTGGGGGAAACACCTTTGCAAATATCTTAAGAATGGGAAAAGGTGTACTTTATAAAGAAATTTTATGCGATGTAGCCGATAAACTTAAAGTTAATTATAATAAAAATTCCGATACAGAGATAATAGAAATAAATCTTTTTATGAAAATTTTAGAAAATTCTTTAGACCAAATGAGCAAAGAGCAAATCAAGGAAATTTCTCAAGAATTAAATTTAAATTTATCAACTTTTACAAAACAATCTACAATGGCAGCAATGCAATTTTTAATAAAACAAGGTGGTTTCAAAAGCTATCAATTAATAGTTATTGTTGCAAATGCCATATCAAAATTAATTTTAGGCAGAGGATTGTCAGCTGTAGTTAATGTGAGTTTAACAAAAGCGATGAGTATTTTTGTTGGTCCTATTGGATGGGCAATAACAGGGATGTGGACTGCAATAGATATAGCAGGACCTGCTTATAGAGTAACTATACCAGCTGTTATTCAAATAGCATATCTACGACAAAGTTATAATATGAAACAAAACAACCAAAAACTATTATAAAAGAGACCACTATGATAGATAATAAAGAACTTATAAACGATTATGAACTTTTAGAAAATGATTTGAAAGAGATATCACAAAGAGAACAACTTAAAATTAATATAAATCAAAACTTAGAAGAAGCCTTGCAAGAACTAAAAAACATAGAAACACAACTACCAAAAGAGCAAAGTAAAAAACTTTTTGAGCAATGCACCCAAAACGCACTTGATGCTATAACAAGTCATTTTGGATTGGCTGCTATTGTTCTAGATTCTCAAGACGGTGGTAATGTAAGCACCACACATAATGCCAGGAAAGATATATATGCCAACGAAAACGATAAGCAACAATATGAAAAACGTGAAAAATACTGTTCAAAAAAATATCATAATGGGGAATACAATAAAATAAATAATAAACTAAAAAAAGAAATAGAAGAGGGAAGATTATATGATTATGCAACTGGAAAGATGATTAAGCCAAAAGACAATACTCAGCTAGATCATGTTGTTTCAGCCAAAGAAATTCATGAAGATCGTGCAAGAATTTTAGCTAATGCTGATGGTGTATCTTTAGCTAATACACCTCAAAATCTAAAAAAAACAGATGCTAAGATAAATAATTTTAAAAGAGATAATAGCGCAACAAAAACTTTAGAGAAATTAGAAGGACAGATACAAATATTAACCGAAAAAGAAATAAAAAATGGAAAACTATCCTTAAAAGATCAAAAAAATATAGAAAGATTATTGGATATGCAATGTAAAATTGATGGTGAAAAATTTATAGAAGAATATAATCATCAAAAAAAACATATTGATAGTGAAATTGATAAAATTTACTATACAAGCCTAAAACCTTACAAAGAAGCTTTGATAACCGGAGCTAAAGACTCTACAAAAATGATTGTATATTCAGCACTTGGAATGATTTTAAGAGACTTTTTCAAAAGCTTAATGATAGAAATTAGAAAAACATTTAAAGAATTTGGAAACGAGAGTTTTAGTGATATATTCAAAAGATTTAAAGATAGAATCCATTACATTTGGGATGATATCAAAAAGAAATGGAAAAATATTTTTGCAAGTTCTTTAGAGGCAGGAATTCAAGCATTTTTATCTAATTTAGTTGTATTTGCTATAAATACTATATTTACAACTTTAAAAAGAATAGTTCAAGTTATTCGTGCTGGCTTTACTTCTTTATATAATGCGATAAAAATTATTATAAATCCTCCAAAAGATATACCTAAAGAAGATATATATTTTGAGGCCGCTAAAATTTTTACAGCAGGTATTATCGCCTCACTCACAATGCTAGGAAGTGAGGCGATAAATAAATGGCTTATAACTATACCTGGGCTTAATGTTTTATTATCTTTACCTATACCATTTACGAGTGAAACTATAGGTGATGCAATTTCATTAAGTATAAGTGCTGCTTTTGGAGCTATTGTTAGCACTATTGTTGTTTTTTATATGGATAAATGGAAAAACAACTCCAAAATAGGAAATTTACGATTACAGCTTGTTACTCAAAGTGGTGTTATTTTAAATTGTAAAATAGCTCAAACATGGCTTATGCTAGATGATGCATATATTTTTTTAACACATGCAATAAATTCTATAAAAGAAAAGAATTTAATACTACAAAACAATCTCACTCAAGAGCTAAATACTTATAAAAAGATGGACGAGGAAAGAAAAACTAAAATATCTAATCTGAAGAAAAAGATTCTTGATCTAAAGGAATTGCATGATTAGTTATAGTAAAAGTAAACATAAAATTAGTATAATAAATTCACATGAATGTTTAACAAAAACAAATACACCTAATAAAAATGCAAATTCGCAAGAAGTAGCTAACATACTTAATAATAAAATTCACAAAGCTTCTAAAAAAATCATAGAGGCAAAAAAAGTTGCAAAATTAGCTAAAAATACTAAAAATACTTTTTTGGAAAATATGGCAAAAAATATACCTTTTGCTGGAATTTTTATTGATAGTGAAGAGATTAAAAAAATAAATATTCTAATAGAATTAAACATGATGAATATAGAGGCTATTGAAGCACAAAATGATTTAATTCAAGAAGTTATAAAACTCACATGTTATAGCATAGAATTTATAAATGACACAATCAACGATCTACAATTAATAATTTCCAAAACAAATGAAAATTATAGGACTAGCATTACAGAATTATCTTATGATACAAATGAAATTTTAGAAATATATAATGAACTTACAGATATTGTAATAAATCAAATGCAAGATCATACAAAACATTTTCAAGAAATTCAAATAAAAATAGAAAAAAATGAAGATGAAGTAAATCTAATTAAACAACAACAAAAAAACTTCACCGAAACTATTGAGTTACAAGAAAATAAAATAAACTCACTTAATAAAGATTTACTATTATCTTCAAAAAAAATCGACAATTTATCAATGCAACAAAATGAATTTATGCAAAAATATGAAAACCAAATAGCAAATTTATCGAAAGATATTATGCAGGAATTGGAAAATATAAAAACTGTAATAAAAAAACACGAAAATCTATTAGATAATAATATATTAAAAATAGTTTCTATTACATCTTTGGGGATTGCAATAATAGCAATTTTATTGCAATATATACAATAAACCATGCTAAACAAACTACCCCAACTTTTTTCATTGCTTTTTAGTTATAAATTAAACATCTTTAACATCATCTCAAAGCCAAAGCAAGCTTATACTTACACTAAGTTTGCTTTAGAGCTAAAAGAGCTTTATGAAAAAGAAAATGACAAAACAGAAGCCGCTTTTATCATCCTAGATAGAGTACTTAAATTTAAAAAAGAAAATCCTGATGATTTTAATGATTTTTTAAAGCTTATTCAAGAGCTTTTAACTACCTATGAAAATGATCCAAAAACAATCAAACAAAACATCAAAGATTTGCTAAAATAAACAAAAAAAGGTTGTATATGGAAAAAGACAAGCTTTCTACGCGTTTAGTTTCTATACTGCAGTGTTTAAACAATGGTGAGCGTTTTAGCTTAAAAGAGCTTGCGCAAGAATTTAATGTCAGCATTCGCACCATACAAAGAGACTTACATAAACGCCTTGCTTTTATCCCTATAAAAAAAGAAAATGGAAAGTATTTTTTAGAAGGCTATGTTTTAGGAAAATTAAGCTTTAAAGATATACAAAATTTTGCTATTTTAAGCGGTATAGGTAGGCTTTATCCTAGTTTAGATAAAGAGTTTTTAAACGACTTGCTTAATGAAAAAATCAATAAAGCCTTTTTAGTCAAAACCCAAAGCTATGAAACACTTGATAGAGAAGTTTTTGAAGAACTAAGTGCAGCTATCATAGCAAAATATCCCATTAGTTTTTACTACAAAGAAAAACACAGAAAAGCTAATCCATACAAACTCATCAATATTGACCACATATGGTATCTTTTAGCAGATGAAAACGATACTTTAAAAACCTTTACTTTTTCTAAAATCACACAACTAAGAGTGGAAAAGAAAGAAATTTTTACCCCAAAAGAAGAGTTTTTAAAACAAATTCAAAAAGATCAAAGCAACTGGATTAGTAAAGAAAACAAAGAAGCTATTTTAAAACTTGATAAAAAAGCTAAAGAATATTTCTTAAGAAAAAATGCCCTTACTAAATACGAATTTATAGATGAGGATGAAAATTTTATTTACATCAAAGCATTTTATACCTATGATGATGAACTTTTAAATTTAATAAGATATTGGATACCATATATTAAAATAAACAAACCTATCGCTTTAAAAGAAAAACTTTTTGAGCAGTTAAATACATACATGCAAGATTAGCGTTTTTTTAATATATAGAGTTGTTCTTGTATATGCATAGAGCGTTTAGAAAGGTTTCTACTAGCTCTAAAGGCATTATACTTTTGCTCAAGCACAAAACATTCTCCAAGACTTTGAAGTCTTTTTGTGAAATTTTCTTTTTTTACAAAACCCTCACAATTATAAGAAAGCAATACAATCTTGGCTTTTAAATCATTTATCAAATCAAACAAAGCATCTTCGGCTTTTTTTTCTTTGTTAAAAGCACTGCGGTTCCAGTCTTTTGGTATGCCAGAAACCTTTGAAATTTCCTTTGGCTTTTTATAATTAGCAATTAAATTTAACATAAAATAATTTGATCCATAAGGATGTTGATTATAAGGTGGGTCTAAATACGCCACATCAAAGCTATCAAGCTCTTTAGCTAAAATATTTGCATCTTTTTGAAAAACCTCATACCCACAAGTAAAATTTGAAAAAATAGGCATTTTTAAAGCTATATCGCCTTTTATACGACTAAGCGCATTTGCTCCATTTCCTCCAAATTTTCCCACTCCATTTTTATCTTTATAAAAGCCTTTAAAAACCCCGCTTGTATTTGCATGCACACTTGCTTCGTAGATAAGCGGTGCGATAAAGTATTTTTGTATATTACTTGGCAGGCTTGAAATTTTTTCTCGCATAGAGTCTAAATACATCGCATTTTTAAGCGTGTAGAAAACTCTTTCATTCTTTTGGATATACTCATCATCATTTGGCGCATAAAGCTTACTTATAAAGCCTTTTTTGAGTTTTAAATCAGAAATTAAAAAATCATAATATTTTTGTAATTCTTGTAAAAATTGTGCATTTTGATTGCTTAAATAACACTCATTGATGATTTTAGAATAATCTTCCAAATCATTTGCCATGATAAAACTCGCATAAGGCTTCACAAAACGCGAAACTACCCCAGAGCCACTAAATACATCACAAAAACTAAATTTGTCTTTTTTAAGCTCATTTTGTGCGAATTTAAAGCCTTGATTTAAAAACTCAAGCAAGGATCTTTTATTACCAAGATAAGTTATGATTTGTTCTTTTAAAAATTGTGGATTTTCTTCTAGCATAAGTTTAAAATACAAGCCTTAAAAAGGCTTGTGATTATTTTTTCTTTTTAGGAGTTACTAGCATATTTACATAGCGTCCTTCGAGTAAAGGCTCTTTGTCTCTATCTGCTATATCTTCAACCATTTGCCAAATTTTTTCAAGCAAAGCTACCCCTGCTTCGGGAGAGCCCATCTCACGACCTTTTAAAAACACTCTAAATTTCACATGCTTGCCTTGCTCTAAAAACTCGCTTGCATGTTTGACTTTATAATTAATGTCATTTTGAGCGATTTTCACAGAAAGTTTGATTTCTTTTATATCAATAACTTTTTGTTTTTTCTTTGCTTCTTTTTGTTTCTTTTCTTGTTGATAACGGAATTTTCCATAATCCATTATCTTACATACAGGTGGTTTGGCTTCAGGGGCTATCATCACCAAATCAAGCCCTAGTCTATTTGCTATATCTAGTGCTTCATCACTACTAATAATGCCATAAACCTTGCCATCATCACCTATACATCTGATCTCATCTGCTTGAATTTCTTCATTTAGCAATACTTCTTTTTCTTTACTCAAAAGCGTACCTCACTTAATTTCTCCTTTGTTAGGGTTATAAATTCATCTAAAGTCATTGTTTTTTGTTCTTTTGCTCTTCTATCTCTTAAAGCCACACTTTTGTTTGCTACTTCTTCATCACCTAAAACAAGTATCATAGGCACATGTGCTTTTTCGGCTGTGCGGATTTTTTTATTTAAGCTTTCATTTTTATTATACACTTCACTATCAATGCCAAGTTCTAAAAGTTTTCTTGCTATTTCTTTTGCATACTCATGATGATTTTGCGAAATAGGCACTATAGCTATTTGAGTTGGTGCTATGAAAAATGGCAACTCACCCGCATAATGCTCTACTAAAATTCCTATAAATCTTTCAAAAGAACCCAAAATAGCACGGTGAAGCATTACAGGTTGTTTTTTCTCATTATCTGCGTCTGTGTATTCGAGTTTAAAACGGCTTGGTAAGTTAAAATCTACTTGTATAGTTCCACACTGCCATTTTCTTTTTAGCGCATCAGTGATTTTAATATCGATTTTTGGACCATAGAAAGCTCCACCGCCCTCATCAATGCCATATTTTAAACCTTGTTCATCTAAAGCTTCTTTTAAAGCCTTTGTAGCTATGTCCCAAATTTCATCATCACCTATTGCTTTTGCTGGGCGCGTTGAAATTTCCATCTCATAATCAAATTCAAAAGCTTTCATCAAAGTATCAACAAAGCTTAAAATTTCTAAAACTTGTTCTTTTATCTGACTTGGCATACAAAAAATATGCGCATCATCTTGGGTAAATTCTCTTACCCTAAAAAGTCCGTGTAAAACTCCACTTTTTTCATGGCGGTGCACCACGCCGTATTCAAAAAACTTCAAAGGTAAATCACGGTAGCTTCTAACATCGCTTTGATAAATTTTAATATGTCCTACACAATTCATCGGCTTAATGCCGTATTCTTGCTCATCAATTTGCGTAAAATACATATTTTCTTTATAGTTTGCATAATGCCCACTAATTTTCCACGCATCAGCTTTTAAAAGCTCAGGTCCACGCACAGGCTCATAGCCTCTTAATCTATGTGCTTTATATAATAAATGTTCTAATTTACTTCTTAATTTTGCACCATTGCTAAGCCATATAGGAAGCCCACCGCCTATTTCATCATCAAAAGCAAAAAGTTTCATTTCATTACCAAGTTTTCTGTGATCTCTTTTTTTAGCTTCTTCAATGATTTTTAAGTATTCATTTAAACTTTCTTTATCTGCAAAAGCAGTACCATAAATTCTTGTGAGCATTTCTCTTTTTTCATCACCACCCAAATACGCTCCCGCTACACGAGTAAGCTTGAAAAATCTTAAATACCTAGTATTTGGTACATGAGGCCCACGGCATAAATCTTCAAATTCGCCTTGCTTATAAATACTTACTTTTCCATCAGGAATTCTTAGTAAAACTTCTTGTTTTAAATCATCATTAGCAAATTTTTCTTTAACCTCAGTCTTTGAGAGTTCATATTTTGTGATGTCTAGCTTTGCTTCAGCTAGTTCTTTCATTTTCTTTTCGATTTTGCTTAAGTCTTCTTCTGAAATCTTACTATCAACTCTAAAATCATAATAAAACCCATCTTCTATCACAGGTCCTACGAAAAATTTAGCCTCTGGATACAAACTTTTAATCGCTTGAGCCATTAAATGCGCACAAGAGTGGCGGATAACTTCTAAACTTTCTTTAGAGTTATCAAAATAAATCGGAGTTAAATTTGTATCATTGTTAAAACTTTGAGTATCTACTAAAGTTTCATTATTTGCATATGCAATTATATCTTTTGTCATTTCTACCCTTAACACTCACTAACCTTGTGAGCTTAAATTAAAATATAAGACTAATTTTAGCTATGAAAAACTTAAACTTTTTTTAAATAAAGGATATTTTTATATTTCAAACACCTGTTCTTGATATATCTAAAGTACCACTCATAAAAAGGTATAAAAATACAAAACCTAAAATTATCCTATAAATTCCAAAAGGTATGAAGTTTATTTTGCTAATTAATTTTAAAAATATTTTAATTACTATAAAAGCCACTACAAAAGCTGTTATAAAACCTATGGCTAAAGGAATGAAATTATTCATATTGCTTAGAACTTGTGGTTCTTTATAAATGCTATAAGCTGTTGCTATAATCATAGTAGGAATTGCAAGCAAAAATGAAAATTCAGAAGCAACTTTGCGATCAAGTCCGAGCAATAACCCACCTATGATACTTGCTCCACTTCTTGAAGTACCTGGTATAATAGCAAGAGCTTGAGTTAAACCTATCAAAAAAGCTTGTTTATAACTTACCTCATCTAAAGAGTGGATTGTATAGTCTTTTTTTCTATGTTTAAGTTCTATGATGATAAAAACAATCCCACCAATGATTAACATAGTAGCCACGGTATAGCCATTAAATATTTCTTTTAAAAACTTATATGCTATAAAACCCACCCCACCTGCAGGCAAAAAGCCCACAGCAAGTTTTAACCAAATATCAAGTTTTTGAGTTAGTTTTTCTTTAAAAATAAAAATCACCGCTAGTATAGAACCAAGCTGAATGATGATAAAAAAACTTCTCCAAAAATCATCTATATTTAAACCCAAAATTTCAGCACCCAAGATCATATGCCCAGTAGATGAAACAGGTAAAAATTCTGTCAGACCCTCAATGATTCCTAAAATCAAAGCATAATAATAATCTAAATTCATTTTTTAAGCACTCTTCTTGCAAAAATTAGCATAATCGCTATAAATACTACAAAACCTATAATCCCATCATCTTTAAATGAAGTTGCAATAGCAAGCGGATCTTCAGCTCCACCTCTACTAATAGAAAGCACAGTTAAGCCAGCTATTAATACTCCAAATATACTCTCACCCACTATCAAACCGGAGGCAAATAAGGTTCCTTTTTGCTCATGCTCTTGAATAAGTTCTTTTTTATGAGCATTTTTAGCATATCTTTGATCCAAACGCTTTTTAATTAAATATGTCAATAATCCACCTATAAACAAAGGCATATTAACAGCAGGTGGTAAATATATACCTATACCCACAGCTAAAGGTGGTAAAGACATATTTTTCTTTCTTAATAAACGATCGACAATGATTATACCAACACCCACAAAAGCTCCTGCTATAATATAACTCCAATCAATGTTAGCGTTAAAAATACCTTGAGCTATAGTGCTCATTAAATTTGCTTGTGGTGCAGCAAGTGCATTTGCCTCATCCATTCCTTCTCTTGGCATTGCACCCACAAAACCATAAGCTTGGTATAACAAATTTAACACAGGAGCTATAGCCAAAGCTCCAAACACACAGCCTATAATCAAAGAAACTTGTTGTTTCCAAGGAGTTGCACCTACTAAATAACCAGTTTTTAAATCTTGTAAATTATCATTAGAAATAGCAGCAGTTGCCAAAATAACACTAGTAGTAAATATAGCAAAAGCAATAGCAAATTTAGACATTAAAGGATCGCTAAATAAATCTACTTGATAACCCAAAAGTAAAATAATCAAAGAAGAAATCATAATCCCAATTAGTCCTATACCTGAAATAGGAGAAGATGATGAACCCACTAAACCTGCCATATATCCACAAGCAGAAGCTACAAAAAAGCCTATAAAAATAGCTACTAAAGTTCCTACTAAAGCAAAAAGAATTTGATAGCCACTTGCTAAATTTGAATCAGCCACAAAAGCATAAAATGAAATAAATAAGCCTATACACATAAGCACAAATAAACCTAGCATAGCTTTTAAAGATAAATCCATATCTTTAGGATCTTGTGAGAGGTTTAATGAGGTTTTTTTAAGCATATTTTTCATACCATCATATACAGGCTTTGCAAGTTCTATTAAAGTCCATAATGCTGCCATGGCAATAGCTCCTGTGCCTATTAAGCGTACTTTTTGAGCCCAAATTTGATTAGCTATATCAAGCGCACTTAAGCTTACATCAAAACTTTCTTTAGCAGAAAAATATGGCACAAAAACCATCCAAGCAAGCACCATACCCACAAGCAATGCAACACCTCCAGCTATACCTACTAAGTATCCAGCACCCAAAAGCGCCACTGAATAGCCCATAGAAAATCCAAAAGTCATTTTTTGCCAAATAAATGCAAAACTACTTCCACTTGAAAGTAGTTTAAAGCCGCTTGAAAAAAGGCTTACAATAGAAGCTAATACTACACCAAGTGTGATTTCTTTTAAGCCCACCTTTCCTTTTTTATCAGCTTGATCTTTATTGGCCACTTTTAAAATTTCAGCAGCAGCCCTTCCTTCAGGATAAGCCAATTTACTCTCTACTACCATAGCTCTACGCAAAGGTATAGTAAAAAGCACGCCTAATCCACCTCCGCAAAGACAGAGCATAAAGGTAAGCCAAAGTGGAAATTCAAACCAATACCCACATATAAAAAGACCTGGTATAACAAAAATCACAGCCGAGAGCGTACCTGCAGCTGAAACTTGAGTTTGAACCATATTATTTTCTAAAATATTAGAATCTTTAAAGATTTTTAAAACAGCCATTGCAATTACAACAGCAGGAATAGAAGTAGAAAAAGTAAGACCAACTTTAAGCCCCAAATATACATTTGAGGCAGTAAAAATAATCGTTAAAATACTTCCTAGTATTATACCCCTAAGCGTAAGCTCCGGTAGTGAGTTTTTTACATGCATTTTGTTTCTCCATTTTTATTGACAACCTTCACATTCTATAGTTCTATCAACCACATCATCATTTACTTTTTGACTATCAGGGCTTTCGCTTCTTAGATAGTAAGTTGATTTAACACCTAATTCCCAAGCAAGTTGATAAATTTCATTTAAATATCCACCGCTTGCTTTATCTAAAGAAACAAAGATATTTAATGATTGACCTTGATCAATCCATTTACCACGAATCGCTGCTGCTTTTACTAAGATTTTTTGATCAAGCTCATAAGCAGGAGTATAATACTGCCAAGTATTAGCGCTTAAATTTGGCACCACAGTTGGTATCATACCACTTAAGTTTTGCTCAAACCATTTTCTTTTATATACAGGCTCAATTGTTTGAGTAGTACCCACTAAAATCGAGATAGAAGAAGTTGGTGCTATAGCCATTAAATAACCATTTCTTATACCATCTCTTTTTAGTTTTTCTCTTAATTTTTCCCAATCACACTCGCTTTGATCAAACAAACCTTCACTTGCGGTAAGTTTTTTAGCATTTTCATTTGCCACATCAATTGGTACTATACCTTTACTCCAATTTGATCCTTCAAAGTCAGGATAGTTTCCTTTTTCTAAAGCTAAATTTGAGCTAGCTAAAATCGCCTCATAGCTAATCATCTCCATAATACGATCAATTTTTTCAAAATGCTCATTAGAACCCCAATAAATTTGAGCTTCAGCCAACATTTGCGCTTCACCCATTACACCAAGTCCTATAGCGCGTGATTTTAAGTTGGTATTTTTAACCTTTATATGGGGATAAAAATTCAAATCAATCACATTATCAAGCATTCTTATCGCTGTTGGTACTATTCTTTGGATATCTTCTTTAGTGTTGATTTTACTTAAGTTTATACTTGCTAGATTGCAAACTGCTGTTTTTCCTTCGTTTTTATATTTTTCTACTATATAAACTTTTTTACCATTGATACTATCTAAAGTAGAAACTTTCTTAGCAAGTTTTTTATACCCTCCATCTATTGTAAGCTCTTCATCCTCATCTAAATGAAGCTCTGTTTTATCATCAAATACGATTTTAATTTGATAATAGTTTGGATCTGTATTTTGAAAAATTTCTGTACATAAATTTGAACTTCTTATAATCCCTGCGTGAGAATTTGGATTTGTTTTATTTGCACTATCTTTAAAACATAAAAATGGCATACCTGTTTCAAAATAAGATAAAAGTATTTTTTTCCAAAGCTCTTTTGCATCTATAATTTCTTTAGCTATGCTTTCATCTTTTTCAAATTCTTCGTATTTTTTCTCAAATTCTTCACCATATAAATCACATAAACTTGCAGTATCAGCAGGATCAAAAAGCGTCCATTTACCATTTGTCCTTACTCTTTTCATAAATAAATCATTAATCCACAAAGCAGGGAAAAGTTCATGCGCTCTTCTTCTTTCTTCGCCAGAATTTTTACGCAAATCTAAAAAGTCATTAATATCCATATGCCAAGGTTCGATATATACAGCAATCGCCCCTTTTCTAGTACCAAGTTGATCAACAGCAACGGCTATGTCATTAGTGATTTTTAAAAATGGTATGATCCCGCCTGCTGCGTTTTTATGCCCATCTATACTTCCACCCATAGCACGCACCTTAGACCAATCCCAGCCTATACCACCACCAAATTTAGATAAGAGTGCCATTTCTTGATAGGAATCAAAAATCCCTTCTATATTATCAGGTGTGCTTCCTATATAACATGAGCTTAATTGGTGTCTTGTAGTTCTTGCATTTGAAAGGGTTGGAGTTGCAAGCATTACTTCAAAAGTTGAGATCAAATCATAAAATTTTTTAGCCCAAGTTTGAGAATCTAATTCATTTTGTGCTAAAAACATCGCAATAGCCATAAACATTTGTTGTGGTAATTCTATAGGCATACCTTTAGAATCTTTAATCAAATACCTATCATATAAAGTTTTTATACCAAGATAAGTAAATTGCAAATCACGCTCTGGCTTGATATAAGCATTAAGATCATCTAAATCATATTTTTCTTTTAGGCCGATTAAAATCCTACCTTCTTTTTCGCCTTTTTCAAGGTATTCTCTTAAATGCTTATACCCATTATAACCACTTACTTTTTTATATAAATCATACAAAAACAATCTTGCAGCAACAAAGGTCCAATTAGGCCTATCAATATCTATTTTATCTACTGCTGTTTTTATAAGAGTTTGTTGGATTTCTTCTGTTGTTATACCATCACGAAATTGAATTTTTGCATCTACTTCAAGCTCACTTTGACTTACATTTTCTAAATTTGCCACCGCGTCGGTAGTATATTTTTTAATCTTAGAAACATCTAACTCTTCAGTTCTTCCATTTCTTTTTAATACTTTCACTCACAACCCCTAGTTTATTATTTAAAAGTTCTTTCAAAAATTTTATCTACATTTTTAGTATAGTAGTTATAATCAAAGCAATTTCTAATATCTGCTTCACTTAAAGAATTTTTCAAATCCTCATCAGCTAATAAAGCTAATAAAAACAAACTCTCACCTTTTTCATTTAAAGCAGGCTTACCATTTTGTAAATCAGCCCAAACTTTCATAGCATTTCTTTGAACAATCTTGTAAGCTTCTTCTCTGCTTATACCTTTAAATGGAAGTTCAAGCAATACTCTTTGAGAAAATACAAGCCCTCCAGTTAAATTTAAATTTTTCATCATATTTTCTGGATATACCAAAAGCTTTTCTACCACACCGCATAATCTTGAAAGCATAAAATCAGTCGTGATAAAAGCATCAGGTAATACAAATCTTTCTACACTAGAATGTGATATATCTCTTTCATGCCACAATGCTACATTTTCTAAAGCAGGTGTTACATAAGCTCTTATCATCCTGCAAAGACCGGTAATATTTTCACTCAAAACAGGATTTCTTTTATGAGGCATAGCTGAACTTCCTTTTTGTCCTTGAGAAAAATATTCTTCAGCTTCATATACTTCTGTTCTTTGAAAATGGCGGATAGCAACAGCAATTTGCTCACAACTTGAAGCTAAAATAGCTAAAGCCGAGATAACTTGTGCGTAACGATCTCTTTGTATAACTTGGTTTGAAACTGGTGCTGGTTTAAGATCTAAATTTTTACAAACATCTTCTTCAAATTCAAGTGGAGCATGAGCAAAATTTCCCATAGCACCACTGATTTTTCCATAGCTAATCACTTCTTTTGCATGAATAATTAAATCTTTTGCATGAACTAGCGAATCATACCAAATAGCCAAAACTAAACCAAAAGTTATAGGCTCTCCATGAATTCCATGACTTCTTCCCACCATTAAGGTATTTTTATGCTCATATGCTCTTGTTTTAATCGCTGCTAAAACTTGATCTAAATCTTGCAAGATTAGTTCCAAACTATCTTTAATCTGCAAAGCAACTGCAGTATCAATACAATCTGAACTTGTCATTGCATAATGTACAAAACGACTTTCCTCACCTAAGCTTTCACTTACACTAGTTAAAAAAGCGATAACATCATGTTTGGTAGTTTTTTCTATTTCATCTATTCTTGCTATATCAAATTTTGCATTTTTTATAATTTTTTCACAATCATCGTCTTTAATAAGACCAAGTTTATTCCATGCTTTCACAGCAGCTAATTCTACTTTTAGCCATGCATCATATTTTGCTTGCATGTCCCATTTTTTAGCCATGATTTCTCTACTATATCTTTCAACCATTTTCAAGACCTTTTTTTATATAATTTTTTATGAAAAAATAGTTTGAATTTTATTATAAATTACCTAAGAAAGTTATTAAATGGCATATATAAAAAAGAAACTAGCAAATAATGGAAAAAAGGCATTTAGACTACTTATGGATGAGTTGAAAATTTCTATGCGTGAAGCACAAAAACTCATTGATAAAAAAAGATTATTTTGTGATGGAAATTTGGTAGAAGAAAAAAATAAATTTTTAAATGGTTTAGTAGAATTAATCATATATGAAAACAACCCCAAAGGATTAGAAATAGTTTTTGAAAATGAAGATTTTGCCATCGTAGAAAAACCAAGTGGAGTACTAACTCATCCTAATGGGCGCAATTGTACTTATAGTCTTTGTGATGAAATTTGGCATTTATGGGGTGAAAAAGCTTGCGTAGCTCATAGACTAGATAAAGAAACAAGCGGACTTTTACTCATAGCAAAACATAAAAATACACAAATTGAGTTAAAAACTATGTTTGAAAAAAGATTAGTGCAAAAAAGCTATCTCGCTCTAGTAAAAGGAAAAACTAAAAAAGAATTTATAGTAGATAAAAGTATGGATTTAGCTAAAGACTATGATACAGTAAAAACTAGGATGCATATTTGTGAAAATGGTAAAGAAGCTTTAACACAATTTTATACTTTAGAATATTTTGAAAATTTAGATGCTAGTTTAGTTTTAGCTAAACCTCTAACAGGAAGACAACACCAAATAAGATTACATTTGTTTCATGTGAAACATAAAATTTTAGGTGAACCTTTATATGGTTTAGAAAAAACACAAATAGAGCAAATATTAGATGGAAAAATAAGTGATATAAAAAGAGCTCAAATTACAGGTGCTAAAAGATTGCTTTTACACTCTTTTAGCTTAGAATTTACATATAAAAATCAAAAATTTTTGATACAATCTCAAAAAGATATAAAAGGTGAATTTTTGAAAAATCTACCTTAATCTTTTTCTAATTTTAAAACCTTATCAGTTTGGATTGCAACTGCAATTTGCTTAGCTGGTTTACCATAATCTCTACAATAATCACAAGATTTATAAAAATCTTGAGAATAAAATTCAAAAAATCTTTCTTTAGAATCCTCTAAATTTAAAAAATCACCATTAAATTCTTCAAGTCCTTTTAAGCGTGACAAGGAGCTTGATATAGGACAAACAAAAATAGCTCCTTTAGGTGCTAATTGTTTATTTTCTAAGCCCTCAGATGTCATCAAACTTACACATGGCATTTGACAATTACGATAATTTTTGATTATATCTTCTTTACTTCTACCGCGTTTATAAATTTTTTCAGGATCACTCCAAGTAGAATTTTCGCCACTAGAGTTCATAGAAAATGGAATTTTATTTTCTTTTAATTTTCTTAGAATGCTTTCTTGTTTTAGTGGAATTTTTAAATTTGGCGATCTTTTGTAGTCTGAAATTGTAATTTTTCTAACCTTATTAGATTTTTTTAACTTTTTCATCAATTCATCTTTAAAATCAATAGTTGCATTAGTAACTAAAGAAAAAGTTAGTATTTTCTTTTGAGCATCTAAATAATCAATCAATTGTGGTAAATCTTTAAACAACAGGGGTTCTCCGCCTATAATTCTAACTCTTGCAATAGAATCTACTTTAGATAAAAGTAGATCTAATGATTCCATAATGCCCTCTAAAGTACAGGTATATTGATTTGATGGTGAAAAATACTACATCAAATTATTACATGATTCACAACGCAAAGTACATCTTGTAGTTAAAACTAATTCTAAATAAGGAATATCCACCTTACCTTCTAAAACCCTCTTTTCGAAGTATTTTTTCAAATAAAATTTTTTCATCAAAGCAGCATAAGGAACTTTAAAAATTCTAGCAATTCCTCTTTTACCATTTAAATGAGAAAAATACCAAGAAATATTTGGCTTTATATATCTATTTTGAAATAATTGATTTTCTAACAATTGTTTTTTATCTATCATTATTTTTCCCTTCATTTTTTAATACATAAATAATCCCACCAAGTCCTATGATCACTACTATGCTTATAAAAATAAGTTGGACTATATCTAAAAAAGTCATTGTTTACTCTGCCTTTCTTTAAGCTGTCCGCATGCAGCTGAAATATCAAGTCCCTTGCTTTCTCTTATCGTACAAGTAACACCTTTTGCACTTAAATAATCTTGAAATTTAACCGCATTTTCAACACTTGGTCTTTTATATAAACTTCCTTCGTGTGGATTAAAAAGTATTAAATTCACTTTGGCTTTTATACCATTTAAGAGCTTGACTAGTTCTTTTGCATGTTCTATTTTATCATTTATACCATCAATTAAAAGGTATTCAAACATTACTCTTTTACGCTGATCTATAGGAAAATTTCTCACCGCTTCCATAATGCTTGCTATATTATAAGCTTTATTAATAGGCATTAATTCACTTCTAAGCTCATCATTTACAGCATGGAGTGAAATAGCCAAAAGCACACCTAAATTCATTTCTCCAAGCTCTTTAATTTGCTTTGCTAAACCACTTGTGCTTATAGTTTGTCTTCTAGGGCTTATCGCTAAAGCATCATTATCAGCTAAAATTTTAACTGCCTTAGAAACATTTTTAAGATTATCCAAAGGCTCTCCCATACCCATATAGACTATATTAACCCTTCTTTCATAAGGAATATGATTATGTTTTTTAATCCATAAAATTTGTCCTACTATTTCTCCTGCAGTCAAATTTCTTTTCAAACCGCCTTTAGCAGTCAGACAAAAACTGCACCCACTTTTACACCCCACTTGAGAGGAAACACAAATAGTATATCTTGCATGTTTGATGATTTTTCCATTTTCATCTACAAGCTCTTCTTTCATAGGTAGCAAAACAGCTTCTATTTTTTTACCATCTAAAAGCTCAAAAAGATATTTAATACTCCCATCCTTGCTTTTTTCATCTTTCACACATTTTAAAGGTGAAAAATGAAAATTTTCTTGCAAAAACACCCTAAAGTCTTTTGGTAAAGATGACATTTGTAAAAAACCATCTGCATATTTTTTATATACCCATTCAAAAATTTGCTTTGCTCTAAATTTTGGCTGGACTAAATTTTCTAATTCTTCTTTAGTAAAATCTAATATATTTTTTAATTCACTCAATTTTTTTCCTATATAAGTTTCTTATCTAACAAAAAATCTTTTAATAATTCTTTTGCTTCTTGATGATTTTTTAAAAAATCTTCATGTGCAAATTCATTACAAAAATTTGTAGCACATAAATAACAAATTCCTTCTATTCCTTGCATTTTTGCACAAGAAAGCACAGCGTATGCTTCCATATTTTCTATATGTACGCCTTTTTTAAAAAATTCTTGGGCAATATTTTCATCTTTGCAAATATAATTTGAAGAATTAATCATAGTTTCATGTGAAACATTTAATCTAATCTCATTTGCTATAGGTGTATAAAAACTATCAAATAAATCTGCGTATTCTAAATTTGCAGCATTAGAACTTTCATAAATGTCTAAAATTTTTCCTTCTTGGTAAATTCCACATGTACCTATAAAAATCACTCTATCTGTTTTTACTTGACTTAAAATTTTACCTAGATAAAAAGCAGAATTAACTAAACCTATGCCTATACTTTGTGCAAATTTAAAATCCTCATTTCCTCCTGCACACACTATAAGATTTTTCAAAAATTAACCTTTATAAAAAATAATTCAAATTTTATCTAATTAGCGCTTAAAATAATGCTATAATTAATATTTTTTAGATAAAATAAATTTATGATAAAAGCAAAAAAACATTTTGGGCAAAATTTTTTATGTGATAAAAGCGTGGTAGATAAAATCATCCAAGCCATACCCAAAGATACTAAAAATATAGTTGAGATTGGGCCTGGCTTAGGTGATTTAACGCAAGAACTTTTGAAAATTCCACAAGCTCATATTAGAGCTTATGAGATTGATAAAGATTTGATTCCTATTTTAAATAAAAAATTTCAAAATGAGATTGAAGGTGGAAATTTTGAGCTTATTCATCAAAATGCAAGTGATGCTTTTGATCAAGGAAGTTTAAGCGATAAAGAGTACTTTTTAGTAGCAAATTTACCATATTATATTGCTACAAATTTGATTTTAAAAGCCCTAGAAGATCAAAATTGCCTTGGGCTTATAGTAATGGTGCAAAAAGAAGTGGCACAGAAATTTTGTGCGAATGAAAAAGAAAGTAATTTTTCGGCCTTAGGGGTGCTTTGTGCATTAATATGCCAAAGACAAATGCTTTTTGATATACAACCACAAAGCTTTAATCCTCCACCAAAAGTTACTTCAGCTGTAATGAAGTTAATAAAAACTACTCATTATCAGCAAAAATGTGAAAATATAGAAGCTTTTAAAGAATTTCTTAGAGCTTGTTTTCAAAATCCTAGAAAACAACTCTTATCTAATTTTAAAAATAAAAAAGAAAAAATTCTAAAAGCATTTGAAGCACTAAACATCTCTTCTACCTCAAGAGCTCATGAAATTAGCGTTGATTCATACCTTAAAATTTATGACTATTTAAAGGATGACTATGAGCGAAGAAAACAAAACTCAAGAACAAAATAAAACTAAAAGATTTAATAAATTTAGAAACAAAAGAAAAAAAGATTCACAAAATCAAGAGCAAAATAGTGAAATTAAAAATGAAACAAAAGTAGAAAATGCTCAAACTGAAGCTAGCGAAGAAAAAAAGAAAAAGAAAAAAAATAGAAATTTACCATCTAAATTAAGCGGTAATGAAGAATGGCAAATAGAACTTGCTAAAAGCATAGAAGCTAATAAAATCATGCACGAGCTAAGACTTCACCCTTTAAAACACAACAACTCAAGCGAACATAAAATTCGTATTACACCTTTGGGTGGGCTTGGGGAAATCGGTGGAAATATCACTGTTTTTGAAACCAACAACGATGCAATTATCGTTGATATAGGTATGAGTTTTCCAGATGGAACCATGCATGGAGTAGATATTATCATACCTGATTTTGACTATGTAAGAAAGATTAAAAACAAAATTCGCGCTATCATCATCACTCATGCTCATGAAGATCATATCGGTGCTGTACCGTATTTTTTCAAAGAATTTCAATTTCCTATCTACGCAACACCTTTAGCACTAGGTATGATTTCAAATAAATTTGAAGAACATGGTTTAAAGGCTGAGCGTAAATGGTTTAGACCTATAACAAAAAGACAAATTTATAAAATAGGTGAATTTAATTTAGAATGGATTCACATAACCCACTCTATCATCGATGCTTGTGCTTTGGCTATTAAAACTAAAGCAGGAACCATCATACACACTGGCGATTTTAAAATAGATCAAACACCAATTGATGGTTATCCAACGGATTTAAGTCGTTTAGCTCAATATGGCGAAGAAGGTGTGCTTTGTCTTTTAAGTGATAGTACAAACTCATATAAAGAAGGCTATACAAAAAGCGAAAGCTCTGTAGGACCTACTTTTGATCAAATTTTTGCCAAAACTAAAGGCAGGGTAATCATGAGCACCTTTAGCTCTAATATCCACCGCGTATATCAAGCTATTAGTTATGGTTTAAAATACGGCAGAAAAGTGTGTGTTATAGGGCGTTCTATGGAAAGAAATCTCTATACTACTATGGAACTTGGCTATATCAAACTTGATAGGAAAATTTTCATTGACGCTGATGAAGTAAGCAAATACAAAGACAACGAAGTACTAATTGTCACTACAGGAAGTCAAGGCGAGACCATGAGTGCTTTATATAGAATGGCAACTGATGAGCATAAATTTATCAAAATCAAATCTAGCGATCAAGTTATCATTTCAGCTAAAGCAATACCAGGTAATGAAGCAAATGTTTCTGCTGTACTTGATTTTCTTTTAAAAGCAGGAGCTAAAGTAGCTTATCAAGAATTTAGTGAAATTCATGTAAGCGGACATGCTAGTATAGAAGAACAAAAACTCATGCTAACTTTAGTAAAACCTAAATTTTTCTTACCAGTGCATGGAGAGTATAATCATATCAATAAACATAAAGAAACTGCTCTAAAATGTGGTATACCTGAAAGAAACATCTACTTAATGAGTGATGGGGATCAAGTAGAGCTTTGTCAAAAATACATCAAACGTGTAAAAACAGTTAAAACAGGAAAAGTCTTTGTGGATAATCAAATCAACAAACAAATCGCAGATGATGTGGTAATTGATAGACAAAAACTAGCAGATAGCGGTATAGTTGTCATCATCGCCCAGCTTGATAAAGCAAGTAAAACACTAATTAATAAACCAAGAGTATTTAGTTATGGCTTGGTAGCTGATAAACAAGATGGAGCATTCTCAAAAGAAATGAGTGATGTTTTAAGTCAATTTTTCCCAAATGTAAAAGATGAAATTTTAGATAATCCAAAAGTTTTAGAAGCTCAAATTAGACAAGTACTAAGAAAGCATATTTTTAGAAAAATCAAAAAATATCCAACCATAGTACCAACTATTTTTGTGATGTAAAGTAAAATTATGAGAATTAATAAATTCATCTCACACAATAGCAAATATTCTCGCCGTGAGGCTGATGAGCTAATCAAGCAAGGCTTAGTAAAAATCAATAAAAAAACAGCCTTGCTAAATGATAGTGTAAATGCTGAGGATAAAGTTTTTATCAATGGTAAAAAACTCCATAAAAAAACACAATTTTCAGTCATCATTTATCACAAACAAAAAGGCGAAATAGTTAGTAAAAAAGATGATAGAGGCAGAAAAACCATCTATCATACTTTACCAAAACAATTTAGCACTTGGCTTAGCGTAGGAAGACTTGACTTTGCAAGCGAGGGATTACTTTTACTAACTGATTCACCTGTAATAGCAGATGCACTTATGCATAGTGATTTAGAAAGAGAATATTACTTAAAAGTAAAAGGTAATATAGATAAAAATGTCATCGAAGCTATGCAAAATGGCTTAGAAATTCAAAATGAAAAAAAAGGGGCTCACGCCAAAACTAAAATAACCTCAATGAGTTTTGCTCCATTTTTAGGCTTTGAAATTTTTGGTTCAAGCGGAGGCTATACGAAACTAAAAGTAATCATTAATGAAGGTAAAAATAGGGAGCTAAGACGCTTTTTTGGACATTTTGATTTAGAAGTGATGGATCTTAAAAGAGTGGCATTTGGAGCATTAGATCTTGGTATGTTAAAAGCTGGTAAATATCGTTATTTGGAAAATGGCGAGTATGAAAAACTGCGCGATTTTTTAAAAATAAATGATATTAGGTATTAAAATTAATACTTTAAAAATACTTAAATTAATTAAAATTTAATTTTAATTTTGTATAATTAGCAATTTAATTTATATAAAAAAGGAAAATTATGGCAAACCATAAATCTGCTGAAAAAAGAGCAAGACAAACTATCAAAAGAACTGAAAGAAATAGATTTTATAGAACAAGATTAAAAAACATTACAAAAGCGGTTCGTGAAGCAGCGGCAAATAACGATAAAGAAGCTGCACAAAATGCATTAAAAGTAGCTAATAAAAGCATTCACGCTATGGTAAGTCGCGGATTTTTGAAAAAACAAACTGCATCACGCCGTGTTAGCAGATTAGCATTATTGGTAAACAAATTAGCATAATTAATGTTAGCTGATAAACTCAAACCTTTTTTAGCACGCTTTGATGAGTTAAATACTCTTCTTAGTGATGTTAATATCTCTAATGATATTTCTAAAATGACAGCTCTATCTAAAGAGCAAAAAAATTTAGAACCCATAGTAGAAAAAGCAAAAGAATATCTCAAAACCTTAGATGATATAGAAGAAAATAAACTTCTTTTATCTGATCCTGAACTAGGTGAACTTGCAAAAGAAGAACTTAAAAATCTCGAAGTTTTAAAGCCACAACTTGAAGAAAAATTAAAAATTCTTTTATTACCTAAAGATCCAAACGATGATAAGAATATCTTTTTAGAAATTCGTGCAGGCACAGGTGGCGATGAAGCTTCTTTATTTGTTGGGGATTTAGTAAAAGCTTATATACGCTATGCTGAAAATCGTGATTATAAATACGAAATAGTCAGCTCAAGTGAAGGTAGCGTAGGTGGATTTAAAGAAATCATCATTCTTATCAAAGGAAATGGAGCTTATTCAAGGCTAAAATACGAAGGTGGCACACATAGGGTTCAAAGAGTACCTGAAACAGAATCTCAAGGTAGAGTTCATACTTCAGCTATTACAGTGGCTATTATGCCTGAAGTTGATGATGTTGAAATTCAAATCAATCCAAATGATTTAAAAATCGATGTAATGCGTAGTAGCGGTCATGGTGGTCAAAGCGTAAATACCACAGATAGTGCTGTAAGAATCACTCACATTCCAACAGGTATAGTTGTAGTAAATCAAGATGGTAAAAGCCAACATAAAAACAAAGAAAGTGCCATGAAAGTCTTAAAGGCAAGACTTTTTGAAATGCAAGAACAAGAACGCTTAGCTAAAGAAAGTCAAGCAAGAAAATCACAAGTTGGAAGTGGCGATAGAAGCGAACGCATACGCACTTATAATTTCCCTCAAAATAGAATTAGTGATCATAGAATAAATCTTACTTTATATAGACTTGATGCGATTTTAGAAGGTGGACTTTTTGATGAAATCATTGAGCCATTAATCGCTTATTATCAAGCAGAGGCTTTAAAACAAGAAAATTTATAATTCTTGTTTTAATTATTGCTTGCTAATAAAATTCTATATTGTTCTTTATCAACATTTATCAAAAGCGAAACTAATTTAAAAGCTCTAAATTTTTCCATTACAAAAAGATCTTTACTATCTTTTAAAACTATAGCAACTAAATTTTTCATTACTTTATCAAGCCAAATATTTTTATATTTATCATTTGCTGAATGATATCTTCCAATAGCATTCCAATTAAACCCATATCGTTGTATAATTTCATAAAGTAATCTTGCTGCTATGTCTATATTTGCACTAACTTTTACAATCTCCTTTTCGCTAACACCATAACGCTTTAAATGAATGCTATTAATTTGCATTAAACCATAATCTCTTGTTTGATTTTTATTTCTACCAATGATATTATGTTCATAAGCTGCATTCTCTGTCAAAGCTATGGCTTTAAGTAATGCCATGGGTATGTTATACTTTCTAGCTGCGATTTTAAAATCTTTATCATATTTATAAAAATTTTCAGGTATATAAGTATCACCTATAAAAATTTTTGTATCAAAAGCAAAAGTAAAATTAAAAAATATTGCTAATAATAAAATCCTTTTTAACATTTTACTCCTTTATAGTACTTATGCTATAGCAAATTTATAAATAAAAATTATGCAAATAAGTTAATAAATTATCTAAGAATTTCTTTTATAGTAAGTTGAGGGGTGATTAATCCTCTAAAATTATTTTTAGAAATACTAGCTATAAAATCAATATTTTCACCAATTTCTGGCTCATAATCAAAGTTAAAAAATAAAGCTTCTAAAGTCTTATTTCCTTGTGTTAAAATAAGTTTTATATGATTTTCATCTTTACCAAGTCTTTTTTTGTTTTTTACAAAAAGCTTATCAAATTTAAAATATGGTCTTGGGTTTTTATGCCCAAAAGGTTCAAAAAATTCCAATATCTCTAAAAGTTCAAAATCAACTTCATTTGGATCAATACTACCTAAAACCTCATCAGTATTGTAAAAATCATCTTTAGGGATATTTTGACAAATTTCATAAAGCTTATTTTTAAAAATACCAAATTTTTCAAGCTCGACTAAAACTCCAGCTGCACCTTTATGTCCACCATAGCTTAAAACAAATTCTTTAGCTTGTTCTATAACATTTAAAATATCTATCCTACCCACGCTTCTAACGCTAGCTTTAGCCTTTTGCTCACATTCTGAAAAAACAAAGGCAGGCTTGTTAAAATGCTTTGCTAAACGACTTGCAACTATACCCAAAACACCCTCATGCCAATTTTGGCCATTGACAATAATCACAGGATCATTTTCATCAACTTGTTCTAAACATTGTTTAAAAAGCTCGCGCTCTTCATCTTTACGGCTATTATTATAAGTAATGATTTGTTCTAAATAACCCATAACCTCATTAATATTTTTAGAATGCAAAAATTTATAAGAAATAATCGCATCATCCATTCTACCTGCACTATTAATCAAAGGTGCAATTAAAAAACTAATATTATCAAGTTCAAATTTATCCTTACCAAAATACTGTTTGATAGCTTTAAATGCAACTCGTTTTGAATCATTAATACACTCTATGCCTTTTCTAACTAAGGCTCTATTTAAATCTCTAAGCTCCATCATATCTGCGATAATTGCGATAGATAAAAGCTCTATAAATTTACACATATTATAATTAATCTTACATACTTCTTTTATAGCAGCAACTAAATACCAAGCCACTTGAGCACCACAAATTTCAATATCAGGAAATTCACAATCTTGTTGTTTAGGATTAATGATCGCATAAGCTTTTGGTAAAGTAGCTGGAGGCATATGATGATCGGTAATAATTAAATCAATTCCTTTTTGCAAACAAAGCTCTGCTGCATCAAAAGCTGCTATACCATTATCTACAGTGATGATTAAATCTACCCCATTAAGTTCATTGATGATTTCTTCATTTAGACCATATCCATCTTTAAAACGATTTGGAATTTTTACCACATAGTCATATCCGATATCATCAAAAAATTCAGATAAAATCACACAAGAAATCACCCCATCTACATCATAATCTCCAACAATAGCAAGCTTTTGATTTTTTTCAATCGCTTCTTTAATACGTAAAGCACCCTTATAGACATCTTTTAAACAAGATGGCATAGGTAAATCACAAAGCTTTACATGTGTATCATTGATAAAACGCTGGTGTAAAATTTCTTTTATTTTGGCTTTATTTAGCATGATTTGTTAAAGATGCCTTGATAAAAGAAAAAATAGCCGGATTAACCCTAACTAAGCGTGAAGTAAATTCAGGGTGAAACTGCACTGCTAAGAAAAATGGATGATCTTTAAGCTCTACAGCCTCAACTAAACCTTCATTTTCCCCACTTATAATAAGCCCATTTTTTTCAAACATTTCTTTATATTTTGGATTAGCTTCATAGCGGTGGCGGTGACGTTCTTTTACGCTTTTTTGATTATCATAAACCTTACTTAAAAGTGTATTTGGCTTGATATGACACTCATAAGCTCCAAGACGCATAGTTCCACCAAGTGGAGTTTTACTTGTTCTAATTTGCTTTTCTCCACTTGCGTCAATAAATTCATCAATCAAAAAGATGATAGGATTTTTACAATTTGGATTGAATTCATGAGAATTTGCATCTTCTAGTTTTAAAACATTGCGTGCAAATTCCACTAAAGAAAGCTGCATACCCAAACAAATTCCTAAAAATGGAATTTTATTTTCTCTTGCATATTGTATGGCTTTGATTTTTCCTTCTACTCCACGGTAACCAAAACCACCTGCTACTAAAATCCCATTTACATCTTTAAAGCTTTCTTCGACATTTACATTTTCTAATTTTTCACTATCGATCCATTTTAAATTTACTCTTGCATCAAGTGCTGCGCCTGCATGGATAATGGCTTCTGTTAAGCTTTTATAGCTTTCTTTTAAATCTACATATTTTCCTACAAAAGCAATACTAAGTTCATTACTTGGAGCGATGACTCTTTTTACTAAAGAATCCCATTCGTTCATACTTGGCTTTAAATTTTGAAGATCTAATAAACTTGCAATAGAATTTAAAATATCTTGTTTTAAAAAATTTAGTGGAATTTGATAAATACTAGCTGCATCCACACTTTCTATAACGCAGTTTTTTTCAACTCCGCATGAAATTGCGATTTTGTCTTTTAACTCTCTATCTAAAGATTTTTCACTTCTGCAAATGATCATATCAGGGCTTATACCTATACGGCGTAATTCTCCCACACTATGTTGAGTTGGTTTTGTTTTAAGTTCTCCTGCTGCTTTGATAAATGGCACTAAAGTCAAGTGAATATTAATAGCATTGTATTTACCCACTTCAAGTTTTAAAGCTCTAATAGCTTCTAAAAATGGTAAGCCTTCTATATCTCCTACCGTGCCACCTATTTCAACAATTAAAATATCTTTATCAACTCCAGCCTTTTTAATACGATCTTTTATCTCATCAACTATATGAGGGATTACTTGTATAGTTTTTCCTAAGTAATCTCCTCTTCTTTCTTTTTCTATAACACTTTGATAAACTCTTCCTGTGGTAAAGTTATTATCCTGAGTTAAATTCTCATTTAAAAATCTCTCATAATGTCCTAAGTCTAAATCTGTCTCAGCTCCATCTTCAGTTACAAAAACTTCCCCATGCTCCAAAGGACTCATCGTGCCAGGATCTACATTAATATAAGGATCTGCTTTTAAAATACTTACTTTTAAACCTGAATTTTTTAAAATCGTAGCTATAGAAGCTGCTGCTATACCTTTTCCTAATGAGCTTAAAACACCACCGGTTACAAAAATATACTTAGTTTGTTTTAATTTCATAAAATAACCTTAATTTCTTTTTTTGAAATTATAACGAATAAAAAATTTTATTTTTATAAACATTTGTGTAAAATTCAATTATTTTTGAAGGAAATTTTCGATGAAAATCACATTATTAAATCATACTCCACTTTCTGTATGCTCTCATGCAACAAGAACATGTTGGCAAAGTTTTGACAAAGGTGATTGTGGTGGTGAGAAAGACAAAGAATTAATCGATCGAGTGGGAAATAAATTCAAACATGCTTCAACCTTAGAGCATTTAAACTATACTTTTTATATACAAGGTATTTCAAGAGCATGCTTACAAGAAGTTGCAAGACACCGCCACACTAGTCCTAGTGTAAAAAGCACAAGATATACTTTAAAAGAACTAAGAAATGAAAGCGAATTTAAAGAAAATGACTTTGAAAATGCTAAAAGATACTTAGTATTAACCGGAAATGAAGTAGTGGATAATGCAAGCATCAAAGCTTTAGAAAATCTGCGTTTGATTTTGCAAAATAGCATTAGTTTAGACATAGCAAAATACTGCTTACCAGAAAGCTATAAAACAGAATTAACTTTAACAATTAATGCAAGAAGTTTGCAAAATTTTATCACTCTAAGAAGCTCAAAATCAGCCCTTTGGGAGATAAGACAACTCGCAAATGCCTTATTTGAAAACTTGCCTGAGGAACATCAATTTATTTTTAAACATTGTGTTTATCAAGAAGAAAATTCCCAAGATTAATTGGGAATTTTTACTTATATTTTTTTAAGAAATTCAGTTTTTAAAACAATCACACCAAATTTATCTACCTTAGCTTCAATTTCAGTGTCTTTGTTTGTAAGCTTAATATTTTTTATAGTCGTGCCACGCTTTAAAGTAGTGCTTGCACCTTTTACTTTCAAATCTTTCACAACACTTACACTATCACCTGCATTAAGCTCAGTTCCATTTGCATCTTTTGGCATATATTCTCCTTAGAATTTATAAGTATATCCTAGATATAAACCATAATTTGTTTGTTTAGGATCGTAAAAGTTTGAACCTACCTTGCTTTGGTAGAAATTTCTTGTATTATAATGAGTTTGCTCGGCTTTAAAACCAAACTCAATTTCATTTGCTTGATTTAACTCATATAAAGCACCGATTTTTGCTCCATAAGTATAACCATCAAAATCTTGAGATAATGATAAAAAGCTTGTTTTTAAAGTAATATCCGTTCTTGCATAGCCACCATATACACCTAAAACAGCTCTTGTTTTTTCAAAGATTTTTGGAGTAAAATCATAACCAAGCAAAAACTTATGTGTAGTAAATTCTCCATCAATTTTTAATCTTGTGGTATTGATTACATCACTAAATTCGCTTGAATAATTATAAGCACCATAAATTCTATGATTTTCACTAAAACGATAACCAACTCTTAAACCAAAAACAGGAACATTTCCTTCTAAATCACCATTAAATTTTTTATTATTTTTAGTATGATCAAGATCAGATTTTACCTTAGTATGAAACCAACCAGCATCAATACCTAATAATATTCCTGAATTTTCATCAGCTAAAGCTAAATTTGAAACCAAAGCAACACTTGCAACTAAACTAAATAATTTTAATTTCATATTTTCCTCCTTTAAATAAGATATAATATATCCTTTTATTTTTAATAAAAATTTAATTTTGTGGTACCACTAAATCAGATCTACACTCAATCACGGTATGAACATTACCACGAGGGTTAAAATCACCTACTACTTTTATCCATTTTGGATCAAGTTTTTCTTTTAAAGTATTATAAATTTCATTAATACTTGCTTCATGTGAAACATTTCTATACATAAAGGTATTAATATAAAGTTTGATTGCTTTAAGTTCTACTACTAATTTATTTGGAATGTATTCTAAGTAAATTGTAGCAAAATCAGGATACCCACTACGCGGACAACAACACATAAATTCAGGTAAAGTGATTTTAATCACATAATCATTTTTGGCATCATTTGGCCAAACTTCCATATTTTCTACACTAAATTCTTTGATTTCTTTTTCACCATATCGCATTTATAATCCTTAGTTTGTTTTTAAAACTTTATAATACCACAATATTTTATATTTTATTTTGACAAAATTTAAAAAGCTTATCTTGAAGTGAAAGTAATTTTTCACTTTCATTACTAAGAATTTTTATACACAAACCCTCATAAAAAAGTTGATTTATATCGTCAAATGAAGCTTTTAATTCTTCATAAAACTCATCATATCCAAAAAGATAAATACTCAAATAATGCGTATGATTTGCAAAAAAATTTAAATCATTTTCTTTCATATAAGAAGGATTGATTTTAATTTTATCATTTAAAATTAAAGTATCATTTCTATAAATTTGAGTTAAACTCTCATAATTTTTAAAAGCAAATTTTTCATCCATAGCCACTCTACCAAAAATGACAAAATCAACATAAACTAATCTTGAAAAAGAAGCTAGATTAATCTTTGTGTTTTGTATAAAATTTGCATTTTCTTGAAGCAAAAGTGGCTTTGGCATATAAAAAAAGCTTGCATTTTCTTCAAGAGTAAAATCAATATTTTTACTCGCAAAAGAATCTTTAGTATCATATACCTTTTCATAACTTTGTGTGAGTATAGCGGTGTTTGTACTTTTCTTACATATGATTTCAAAACTTAAATGATCCTCTTTAAAAATTCCGGCACTAGAATTTAAAACATATATACTAGTTAATTTTTTATCATAAAAATTCCTCATAAGTTTAAAAGGAGGAGTAAAAAAAGAATTTTTTATGATAGTTTTTTCATTGATAGTATCTAATGTAAGTTTAAAAACACTCTTTTGAGCAAACAAATCAATCCTTTAAAAGTGTGTATTTTTTAATCCAAGTAATGATTTCTTCTAAACCTTCTTTAGTTTGAAGATTACTCATGATAAAAGGTCTATCTCCACGCATTTTTAAAGTATCTTCTTGCATGATTTTTAAAGAAGCATTTACATAAGGAGCTAAGTCTATTTTATTGATAATCATTAAATCAGACCTACAAATAGCAGGACCACCTTTGCGTGGAATTTTTTCTCCTTGAGCAACATCTATAACAAAGATAAAAAAATCCACAAGTTCAGGTGAAAAAGTCATTGATAAATTATCTCCACCACTTTCTATAAAAATAAGATCTAAATCACTAAAACGCTCTTGTAAAAGTTCAACAGCTTCAAGATTACAAGAAGCATCTTCTCTAATGGCTGTATGAGGACAACCTCCAGTTTGCACTCCAATGATTCTTTCTTTTTCAAGAACGCCTTGTTTGATTAAAAAATTTGCATCTTCATTTGTATAAATATCATTTGTAATTACAGCCAAAGAAAGCTCATCTTTTAAAGCTTGACATAAATTTAATACTAAAGCTGTTTTACCACTACCTACAGGACCACCTATGCCTATTTTAACCATTATAACCCTTTTAAGAAATATAAATTTTAAATGCTAAATTTTGGTGTTTTATACCCAAATAATCATTTAAGACATTATGATTTTCACACCAATCTTTTAAAGTTAAATTTTGTAATTTAGAAAGAACCTTTTGAAAATCTTGCTGTAATTGAAAAAGTAAAATCTGCCCTTCATTTTGTGATAAAGGCACGATTTTCACAAGAATATTAATAAAATTACTCATTAAAGCAAATAAAAAACTTTCATACATAAAATCAAGTTCATTATCTTTACAAAATAAAGCATACACAAAAGGATAAATAGGAGTTTGATTTTCTTTAATGTATTGATTTAATAAAGGATTTGATAATCCATAAAGACTTACATTTTTTACAAAGCGTTTAGCTAGAAAAACATAAGCTTGACTTTGTTCTTTTGCAACTATACTTGATAAAAACTTTCTTTGATAAATTAGTAAATTTTTTACATCATTTGCATTTTCATAAGCTATTTTCAAAGCTAAAAGCTCAAAATATAAAATATTAGAATAAAGCTGAGTTTTTAAAACTTTTTTTGCATCTTCTATATTTTTTATATAAGCAAAATTCACATAAGATTCTAAACCAAAAGAATGTGAAAAAGCTCCTATAGGAAAAGAAGAATCACTAATTTGTAAAAGTAAAAAATTTAATTTATTCATCTTTATTCTTTAATAAGTTTAAAATTTGGATCAACTTGGATAAAACTTGGCATATCAAGCATATATTTTGGCTCTAAAATTTCTTCACATTTTTCGTATTTTATATTAAATTTTTCTAAAAACCTTATGATAGAATTTTGCTCTAAAGTAATGAGTTTATGATCTTTATAAAATAAATTTAAATGCATATTGCCCACTTGATAACTTATTAAAGCAAGGTTGTATTCATTTTCTATGTGAATTTTTAAAACCTTTTCAGGTTTAATCTTCACTAAAATCAAAAAATCCTCATCATATAAACAATCATTATGATTTAAACCTTTATTACCAGGCATTTTTATAGCGACATCTAGTCCTTTTAAAGTCGTTGTTCTTAATATCTTTTTAAAAGTATCAAACCAACTAAGCTCTAAAAAATCGCATTCTTTGTTTAAATCATAATGCGTTATTTTATTTTGAAGTAAAATCATTAAATCATAAAATATTTTCTAGCTAAAGCTAAAGAATCAACACTCTTAGAGCTAATAAGCTCACCATTTATTTTTACTTCATAAGTTTGTGGATTTACTTCTATATCTTGAACTTTATCATTAAATTTCAAGTCTTTTTTAGTAATATTTCTACAATTTTTTACTGCAACACATTTTCTTTTTAAGCTTAATTTTTCAGGCATATTAGCTTCTAAAGAAGCTTTAGAAACAAAATGTAAAGCATTTTCATTTAAATTTGCTCCAAACATTTTTTCATAGATAATAGGCTCAGGTGTTGGGATAGAAGCATTAGCATCGCCTATTTTTGCACCTACTATCAAGCCACCTTTTAAAATAAGCTTTGGTTTTACTCCAAAAAATTTAGGTTGCCAAAGCACTAAATCAGCAAATTTTCCTACTTCAATAGAACCAACATAACTATCAATCCCATGTGCAATAGCAGGATTTATAGTGTATTTTGCTATATAGCGTTTAATACGGAAATTATCATCTAAATCATTATCTTCCTTCAAGGCACCAAATTCTTTTTTACATTTATCAGCACTTTGCCATGTTCTTAAAATTACCTCACCTACGCGTCCCATAGCTTGAGAATCACTACTCATAATGCTAAAAACACCCATATCATGAAGTTTATCTTCTGCTGCTATAGTTTCAGGACGAATTCTACTATCTGCAAATTCAACATCTTCTTTGATTTTATTATCTAAATGATGACAAACCATAAGCATATCTAAATGCTCATCAATGGTATTTTTAGTAAAAGGCATAGTAGGATTAGTACTTGCAGGTAAAACATTTTCAAAACCTGCCATTTTAATAATATCAGGAGCATGGCCACCACCTGCACCTTCAGTGTGAAAAGTATGGATAACTCTACCATTAATAGCTTTAATCGTATCTTCTACAAAACCTGCTTCATTTAAAGTATCTGTATGGATAGCTATTTGTATATCCATTTCATCAGCTATATTTAAACTAGTATCAATCACACTAGAAGTAGCACCCCAATCTTCATGAATTTTTAAGCCGCATGCACCAGCTATGATTTGCTCTTTTAAAGCATTTTTATTACTTGAATTTCCTTTACCTAAAAAGCCAAAATTCATAGGGTAATTTTGCGTAGCTTTTAACATAGAATGTATATGATAAGCCCCACTTGTGCAAGTTGTAGCATTTGTTCCCTCACTTGGTCCTATGCCACCTCCTATCATAGTAGTAACACCACTATATAAGGCACATTCAATTTGAGTTGGGGAGATAAAATGTATATGAGTATCAATACCACCTGCAGTTACTATTAAACCTTCTGCACCGATAATATCTGTACTTGTGCCTATAACTAAGCTAGGATCAACTCCATCTTGTATATCAGGATTGCCTGCTTTTCCTATACCTACTATATAGCCATTTTTTATCCCAATATCTGCTTTATAAATACCGGTATAATCAACAATCAAAGCATTAGTTAAAACTAAATCCGGAAATTCTCCCTCACTTACACTTTGAGCCATACCATCTCTAATATTTTTACCACCACCAAATTTAACTTCTTCGCCATATAAAGTATAATCTTTTTCTACTCTTAAAATCAAATCTGTATCTGCTAATCTTACTCTATCATTAGTTGTTGGACCATACATATTCACATAGTCTTTTTTGCTAATCTTAATCAAAGAAATCCTTTCTCTTTTGCTTTTGATAAAGCTTTAGTTTTATTTTCATCATTGATAAAATCATCACAAAGATTATTAAAACCTAAAACCTTTTTTAAACCACCAAATTCTATCAAACTTACTGTTTTTTCTTCACCTGGTTCAAATCTCACACTTGTTCCTGAAGCGATATTTAACCTTTTACCATAAGCCTTTTCTCTATCAAAAGACAAAAAGCAATTAACTTCAAAGAAATGAAAATGCGAACCAACTTGTATAGGACGATCACCTTTATTGCTTACTTTAATTTCTATAGAAGTTTTATTTTCATTAAGCACAATAAATTCTGATGATAAAAATATCTCTCCAGCTTTTATTTTATCATCATTTGCTATAGGCTCATGTATAGTAACTAATTTTGTGCCATCTTCAAAAGGAAGTTCTATTTGAATTTCTTCAAGCATACTTGCAACACCATCAATCACATCTTCACTTGTAAGTAAAGTTTTCCCTATGCTCATCAATTCACTCACACTTAAATTTTTTCTTGCAAGTTCCATTAATTCATAACATATATAAGCTAAAGCTTCATTATAATTTAATTTTATTTTTTGCTCTTTTCTATCTTTAGCGATTTTCCCTGCATAATGAAGCATTAATCGTTGCAATTGCTGCTGAGTAAAATGCATTTTAATCCTTATAAATTTTTTAGATATTATATAACTATTTGCTTGCTTTTAAGCAAAAAATTCTATTACATTTTTTAATTCTATTTTATAGTCTTTTTGAATTTCTATAAAAGGAAGATTTAAATTTTCACATTGAGCTTTAAATTTTTGATGATTTAAAATAAGAGTGTTTATTTCTTCTTTTTCACTAAATAAACGCTTTTCTATGACATTTTCATTTTAATAGATTAATTCATAATTTTGCAAAATATATTTTTTTGAAAAAAGAATAAAAAGTATTTTAATATCAGAATGATTTTGAAATTTTTGTAACTTTTTTGGAGTAAGATAAAATCCTTCAATGATTAAATTTTGTTTATTTTCTATACAAATTTAAATCATACCATCTACAATAGGAAATAAAAATCAGTTATTTTTTCATCCTCATCTACTCTAAAAGGACAATTTTTCAAGAAGTCTTTGAGCAAGCAAGGTCTTTCCACTATGACCTTGCCCTCCAATTAAAAAAATCATTTAAAAATTAAACATCCAAATGTTTAACATCTTTAGCATGAGCTTGTATATACTCACGGCGTGGTTCTACATCATCACCCATGAAAAGGTTGAAAGTATCATTTGCTCTTTGAGCATCTTCTATGGTGATTTTTAACAAACGACGATTACTTGGATCCATAGTTGTTTCCCAAAGTTGTTCAGGATTCATCTCACCAAGACCTTTATAGCGTTGTATATAAGCACCTTTTTTAGCATTTTTTTCAACTTCATCTAAAATTTCTAAAATATCTTTATCAAATTTTAAATCTCTATCTTTAATTTTTTGATAAATATAATTTGCCTCTTCATATAAAGGATTAACAAATAAATCATCATTGATGATAAGTTCTTCTAAACCATTTTCAGTTTGTACATAAACACGAATTTCATTTTCATTGATATATGAATTTAAGATATTGTGATTTTGTTTTTCTAAAAATTCTTTTATGACTTTAAATAATTCTTCATTAGAAGCTTTTATCAAATCAGGATTTTCTATCAAATACCTAATCACTGAAATTACATTAAATCTTTTTTCTAATTCTTTTAAAACACTTCTATAAGCTGCAACGATTTTTAGAAAATCTTTTAAATCGTTTAATCCTATACCCTCATAAGTAGAACTTTCTATACCTGTTTCGATCAAATAATCATTTAAAGCTTTTTCATCTTTTAGATAAATTTCTTTTTTTTGACCTTTTTTATAGCGATATAAAGGTGGTTGAGCTAAATAAATATGTCCATTTGCTACAAGATCATTCATAAAGCGGAAGAAAAATGTTAAAAGTAAAGTTTGTATGTGAGAACCATCTACATCAGCATCTGTCATAATGATGATTTTATGATATCTTAGTTTTTCTATATCAAACTCATCACCGATCCCACAACCAAAAGCTGTGATCATATTTTGAATTTGTTCACTTTTTAAAATTTTATCTAGTCTTGCTTTTTCAACATTGAGTATTTTACCTCTTAAAGGTAAAATCGCTTGGAAAGTTCTTTCTCTACCTTGTTTTGCAGAACCTCCCGCACTATCACCCTCAACTAAATAAATTTCGCTTTCACTCGGATCTTTACTTTGACAATCAGCTAATTTTCCTGGTAAAGTCCCTACACTTGAACTTTCTTTTTTACGGGTTAATTCTCTAGCTTTTTTAGCTGCTTCTCTACCACGAGCTGCCATTAAAGCTTTATTCATGATAGCTTTTGCTTCGATAGGATTTTCTTCAAAGTATTTTGTCAAATACTCAAAAGAAGCCTTAGAAACTATAGGTCTAACATAGCTTGAACCTAATTTTCCTTTAGTTTGTCCTTCAAATTGTGGCTCAGGTACTTTAACACTTACAACTGCTATTAAACCTTCTCTTACATCATCACCTGTGATTTTAGAGTCTTTCTCTCTAGCACTAGCATTTGCTTCAATGTAATTGCTAATAACACGAGTTAAGCCCATTCTAAAACCTGCTTCGTGCGTTCCACCATCTGGAGTTTTTATATTATTAACAAAAGAAAGTAAATTTTCACTATAACTATCATTATAAAGCAATGCTACTTCAACATTTACATCTTCTTCATCTACATTGAAAAATATTGCCTTAGTTAGAGCTTGTTTTTTATTTAAATCTGTAACAAATTGACTTATACCACCTTCAAAATGAAAGCTTTCTGCTTTTCCTACACGATTATCTTTAAAATTTATAGTAATTTTTGGATTTAAATATGCAAGTTCACGAAATCTTTTAGCTAAAATTTCATAATCAAAATCAGTCACTTCAAAAATTTGATCATCTGGCCAAAATTCTATGATTGTTCCTGTTTTTTTACTTTTACCTATGGTTTCAAAATTACTTGTAACTTTACCTTCTGAAAATTCTTGGCGATAAATTTCTCCATCTCTATGCACTGTAGCAACTAATTTTCTTGATAAAGCATTTACAACGCTTACACCAACCCCGTGTAAACCACCTGAAACTTTATAAGTATCTTTATCAAATTTTCCACCTGCATGAAGCACGGTTAAAACTACAGTTAAAGTAGGGATATTTTCAGTAGGGTGAATTCCCACAGGAATTCCTCTACCATTATCACTTACTATACAAGAGCCTTCTGTAGTAATTTCTACATTAATCGTATCACAAAAACCTGCCATAGCTTCATCAATAGAATTATCCACTACTTCATAAATCATATGATGAAGACCGCCTATGTTAGTATCACCTATGTACATACCAGGGCGTTTTCTAACAGCTTCTAAGCCTTTTAAAACTTTAATATTTCCTGCGCCATAATTTTGATTTTCTTGCATTTATTTTCCTTATAAAATAACTGGCATAATTACAGTTTGTAATTCTTCACTTGAAACTAAGAATGCCATATGAGGTTCATTTATGCTAAGTTTGAATGTTTCACTTTCAATAGAATTTAAAAAGTCAGTGATGAATTTATTTTTAATGCAAAGATTAAATTCTTCATCTATATTAAGTTCCATTTCAAGTTCAGTTTTTGCTTCCATATTATCTAAACTAATACCTTCAAATACAAGTTTATCTTTATGAAAATTTAATTTCATTTTTTCAGTGATTACATTGATTTTTTTCAATGCATCCATAAATTCTTCTGTTTTAAAAATAAATTCTTTTGTGATATTTTTTGGAATTACTCTTTCATAATCAGGGAATTTATCATTAATAAGTTTTGTAAAAAACTCAAAATTATCATTTTTTGCAATCAATATATTTTCATCATAATAAATTTCAATTTTTTCAAAAAAGATTTTTTGCATTTCTAAAATAGCTTTTTTAGGGATACAAAGATTAAATTCTTTTTCGTTTGTTTTATTTAGTGTAAAAACCGCTAAGCGTTTAGTATCTGTTCCTACAAAGTTAATGTGGGTTGTTTTTATATCAAGTAAAGCACCATTTAAAGAATACTTTGGATTATTTGTATCAACTGCAGGTAGGATTTTTTTCAAAGATCTACTTAAATCACTTGAATCAATATCAAATTTATCTTTTCCTTCAGTGCTTGGGAAATTTGGAAAATCTTCATAATTAAACATAGGAAGTTTATATTTAGTTCCTTTTTGTCTAATAAAAAGGAAATTTTCTATAGTTTCTAAGACCACATCTTCATTATTTAAACTTTTAATGATATCTAAAATACTTTTAGCATTAGCAGTTGCAAAACCTGCACTTTCAACTTTAATTTTTTTGATTTTATAGTTAATACCTATTTCATAATCACTTGCCCTTATGATTAATTTATCTTCAACTACTTCAAAAAGTAAGTGAGAAGCGATGTTGCTTGAGTCTTTTTTATCTACATAAGAGTTAGTTAAAACTATGGCAGATTCTAAAGTGTTTTTATTAATGCTAATTTTCATTTTTACTTCCTTTGTTTTTTAAATTTATTTTATCATAATAATAAGCAATGTGAAAATGTGAAATGCTTTTTAAAAGCCTTTTTTTATAGAAATTTTACTCATAGAATAAAATTTTTTATTTTTCACTTTTATTCACAGGGTGCTTTTTATTTTTGTTAAAATTTTATTTCTTAATTCTTCTACTATGGCTTTTAGGTTTTCATTTTCGCTCATTAACTCTTGAATTTTTTTAATATTATGTGAAATGGCAGTGTGATCTTTCATATTAAAAAATCTAGCAAGTTGAGGCATAGACATAGTTGTAAGCTCTCTTGCTAAATATATCACAACCCTTCTTGCCATAACGATATTTTGTGTTTTTTTATTTGATTTTATATCATTTGATTTAAGATTATAACTTTTTGAAACATCAGCAAGTATGTCTTCAACACTAATATTTTCTTTTGTTTCTTTAATGTGATCTTTCATAAAGCTTTTAACGATTTCTAAAGTGATTTCTTGATTAAAAAGTCTTGCTTGGGCATTTAGATTTGTAATCATGCCTTCAATTTCTCGGATGTTATCTCCCATTGAAGTAGCGATGTAGCTTATGACTTCAGGTTTGAGATAAATAGCATTAAATTCGCATTTTTTCTTGATAATTGCGATTTTTGTATCAAGCTGAGGTGGAGTGATATCTGCGATGATCCCATTTGCAAAACGGCTTTTTAAGCGTTCTGTTATGCCTTTTAACATATTTGGAGGATTATCACTTGTCATGATGATTTGTCCAAATTTTTCTTTGATTTCATTAAAAGTAAAGAAAAATTCTTCTTGAATTTTATCTGTTTTACCTAAAAACTGCACATCATCGATGAGTAAAACATCGCAATTTTTGTATTTTTCATGAAATTTACTCATAGTTTTGTTATTTAAATGCATGGTAAAATCATTGATAAAATTATCACTTGTAGCATAAATAACCTTATATCCATTATCTAAGCACACATTTCCGACAGCTTGAAGCAAGTGAGTTTTTCCAAGTCCTGTAGGGCCATAGATAAAGATAGGGTTGTATAATTTTCCAAGTTTGCTTTTATCGGTAATAGCTTTGCAAGTTGCATAGGCAAATTGATTAGAATCTCCTACAACAAAGCTTTCAAAAGTAAAAGAAGGATTTAAAATAGTACTTTGAAATTTAATCTGTGAAATATCTGTAGAAAAATGTTTTTTCTCTATCTTTTGATCATTTGTAATGATTTTAACTTGAGGGTTAATCCCTGTTTTTACTTCATAAAAATAAGCTAGTTTTTGTGCGTATTTTGTTTGTATAAATTTAGCTAAAAAATGATTTGGTGCGATAAATACTAAGATATTATTTTTACTTAATTTTTCACTAAATTGTAAGTGAGAAATGTAAGTATTGTATTCGTTATTGCTAATTTCAGTTTTAAATTCAAATAAAAAATCTTTTATATTCATTATTATTCTTATAAATTATGATGTAAAACTTGAAATTCTAGCTTATTTTTTATAAAAAATGGTTAAAATTATTCACATAAAAATTTAAATTTCACATCTATGTGAATAAAAAGGTGAAAAGTTTGAAAGTTTTAGGGATAGATCCTGGTTCTAGATATTGTGGATATGCTATTGTAGAAAGAATAAATAATAAAAATCAACTCATAGAAGCAGGGCTTATCAAAATCAAACCCAATAATTTACAGTATCAAATCACAGAATTATGTGAAGGACTTGATCTAATCTTTAAAAATCATCAGTTTGATGAGGTAGCTATAGAAGATATATTTTTTGCTTATAATCCAAAAACGGTTCTAAAACTAGCACAATTTCGTGGAGCTTTGAGTTTAAAAATCTTACAAATTCATGGAGAATTTGCAGAATACACACCTTTACAAGTGAAAAAAACCGTAACAGGTAAAGCAAAAGCTACTAAAGAGCAAGTAGCTTTTATGGTAAAAAGATTACTTGGAATTTCAAAAGACATCAAGCCACTTGATATTACCGATGCTATCGCAGTAGCTTTGACGCATTTAGCAAATTTGAGAGTAAAAAAGTGATTTTACTTTCCATTTCCTATAAAATAAATTTCAACATCATGTAGAAGTTTTTCACATACAGCAGAATCAGTATTTTTTTCTACTACTAGGTTGATATGATTTTTGGTATCTCTAAAACTTCCTGCAGATTTTGAATTTTTTAATTCTAATTTTTGATTATCTTTTAAATATTTAATAGTTATTACAAATTTATGTGCCGCGGTAGCTTCGCCTAGATTTGTTTCTATCAAAACATTCATATTTGATGCTTTTGCTAGGGTTGCTTGAGTTTTGTTAATCACTTCTTTCATTCTTCTATTGAGTTCTAAAATTCTTGAGATGAATTTATTATCTATACTTTCAAATGCTATTTTTAGTTTATTCATAATTTCTTGATTAGTAGGTTTATCAGGTGCTACATAAACCATATAAAGTCCATTTTTAATATCTACTTTAGTGCTTTTAGTATCACGCCCACTACCAAAAACTTTTATATATATAGCATTATCAAGATATACTCTATCTATCATAGGACCATAGATTTCATATTCTCTTTTTCTTACGATTACTTCTCTTGCGGCTACTTGAATTTTTACTGAACAATCATGAATTATAGGTTCCATTTCTTTTTTTATTTCAAGTAGTTCTTTTAGCATATAACATCCTTATTATTTTTTTTAGTATTATAGATTATAACAAAAAAATGTTTTTTTCTTTGTTAATTTTAGTTTATATAATTTTTATAACATTCCAAAGTTATTTTAAAAAAAGGAAAAAAATGAAAATTAAAATTATAGTTTCAAGTTTAGTTTTAGCAAGTGCTTTATTTGCTGCAAATTCTCATCATGCTCATCATGGAGCTTCTGGAAGTATTTCATCACAAATCATGATGAGTATGCATGAACCTATGATGAAAAATCCTTTAGTACAAAGCAATGACATAGAAAGAGATTTTTTAGCTAATATGATTCCACATCACCAAGGTGCTATTGACTCATCTAAGCTTTTATTAGAACATACAAAAAGTGAAGAGATGAAAAAAATCGCTCAAAATATCATAAAAGCTCAAGAAAAAGAAATCCAAGAATTTCAAGAAATTCTAGATAAAAATCTTTATACAAAAACTCAAATTGATGAAGAAACTTATAAAAAATTCGTTCAAGAAGAAAAAGAGTTAATGCAAAAAATGATGATTTTAATGAGTTCGGTTAAAGAAAGCAAAAACATCAATAAAGACTTTTTAGAAGCGATGATAGCACATCATCAAGGTGCAGTAGATGCTTCAAAACAAATTTTATTTTATTCTAAAGACAAAACTATCACTGATATTGCTAAAAAAATCATCTTAGATCAAGAAAAAGAAATCCAAGAATTTACGAATTTGTTAAAGTATATGTAGTGAATTGATCGAAAGAAATAAAAAATGGTGGCTCCGATTGGACTTGAACCAACGACCACCACCATGTCAAGGTAGTGCTCTACCAACTGAGCTACGGAACCTTAAAAAACAAAAATTATATAAAAATATTTTTACATTGTGCTTAAAATCACTTTTTAATTTTTTTCATATCATTTAACCATAAATCTAGCTGTGCTTCAAAACCTATACCTTTGCTATGATAAAATTTCAAATTTTTTTCTAGATATCTTTGCTTAACCCATCCTCCAAAATCATGCGGGTAAAGGTAGTTTTTTCTTTGTGGGTTGTTATTATCAAGATAAGGAAGTATTTTTAATGCAGGGTTGTTTTGCACATAATTTAGCGCTTCATTTATAGCAAGATAGCTTGAGTTTGACTTAGGCGAACTTGCTAAAAATACTACACATTGAGCTAAGATGATCCTAGCTTCAGGATAGCCTATGTTTTTTACTGCTATGAGTGTGCTTGTGGCTAGATTAAGTGCTTGTGGGTTTGCATTTGAGATATCTTCACTTGCAAATATCACTAATCTTCTAGCGATGAAATCCGCACTTTCACCCCCATCGATCAACCTCGCAAGATAATATAAACTCGCATCCACATCACTTCCTCTTAAGCTTTTTATCATAGAGCTAGCTAGTCTATAGTGTGTATCTTTACTTGAAGTGCCATCGCTTAAAACATTTGCTCTTAATTTTTTCAAAGTTTCAAGTGTGATATGAGTGCTATCTAAAGCCAAAGCAAACTCACATAAATTTAAAAAGTTTCTTGCATCATTTGCACTAGAAGTGATTAAAAAGTCTTTAGCATCATCATCGATTTTACATTGGAGTTTTTCTTGCACTTTTGTGGCAAGTTTTTCTAAGTCTTTATACTCTAAACCTTTAAATTCAAAAAGCATACTTCTGCTTCTTATGCCTGAAGTTAAAGTAAAGTAGGGGTTTTCAGTGCTTGCGCCTATGAAAAGGCATTTTTGATTTTCCAAAGGGATTAAAAGCATTTCTTGTTGGGTTTTTGAAAGCCTATGCACCTCATCGATAAATATCAAAGGTTTATATAAAGAATTTTCATAATTACTTAGTATTTTTCTAAGCTCTTCAAGTTTAAAATTCCCTCCATCAAACTCATAAAAGTCTAATTTATACTCATACGCTATTGCTCTTGCAAAAGAAGTCTTCCCGCAATCTGCTGGGCCAAAAAATACACTATGAGGGAGTTTTGAAACTTGTATGAATTTTTTAAAAATTTCTACTAAATTTTCTTGTCCTAAAACCTCATCTAAAGTTTTAGGACGAAAAGTTAAGCTTAAATTTGTCATTGTGGATTTATGGTAAGTCTTTCACCATTAATGATAGTTGTAACATCACTTTTATTAGAATCATCATAGATAAAATCAAGCATATAAGAGCCATTATTATCTACAAAATAAGTATCAAAATTTGCAAAATCAGGCCAAATTTGACTAGGAAGAATTTCTGTGTTTGCATGAAATTGTGATTTTATATTGTTTTCAGTGAAAATAGTTTGCCCATTTGCGTCAAATTTTTTACCTTCTTTTTCAAAACTTAGATTATTTAAGATGATTTGTGGGTTTGCTTTTAAAAATTGACTTGCCAAAAGCATCATAGAAAAAATATCAGTGTTTGAATTTTGCATTAAGCTATCATAAGCTTTTTTAGAAAGATTATTAAAATTCATATCTAAATTAATATTATTTAACATAAAGTTTTCATTTGCAAGATTAAATTTAGCTAAATCTAGTTTTAAAACACTATCATAATCGTTTTGAACATTTTGAGCTGTTTTTGCAAAAATTTTTAATTTATCAAAGTCAAAAGCAATAGAACTTATAAAACTAGCACTATCAATGCTTATATTTTGTTCACTATTTCTACTAGGACTAAAGATATCATTAAAACTTAATTTTTGTATAGGAAATTCAGAAATTTTGATATTTTTTGCTTCTAATTTTTCTTTATGAGATAGCTGTTCTAATAAAACATAACCTAGATTAAGTTCCATATTTTTTACAAATTCATCAGAACCTATAATCTTAAATGATGTATTATTTAAAACTAAATTTGTATCATTGCGTGTGAAATTAATATCATTTATTTTTGCATTGATGTTAATGTCACCACCTTTGACGCTAACTAAGATTTTAAAGATTTCTTCGTTTGGAAAAATGCCTTTTAAGTCTTCATTTTCATTTAAAATAGAAACGATAGCATTATTACTTGCAAAAAAATTATTGGAAAAATCCACATTCACTTTAAAACTATAAGGTAAATCATTAAGTGTAGCTATAAAACTTCCTTTGGAATTTAAAAGTCCTTTAGTGTAATTAGTATCTTCAACATTATAATATGCTGTATCTTGACTCATTTGTGCAAAGATTTTTTCATTGATTGAGTTAATATAAGAAGCTGAGGTAAAAAACCCTATAACTAGTAAAATTACTACTACAACCCCTGCGATGATTTTTTTCATTCATTTTCCTTAAGTGAAATTTTAAAAATTATATATTTTTATTACTAACTAATGCTTATAAAATTCTCACATTTATACATTACTTAACTTTTTTACTTATAATTGCACTATTTAAAATCAAAGGTAAAAAAAATGAAACTTTTTGGAACAGATGGAGTACGCGGTAAAGCGGGGGAGTTTTTGGATTCATTTTTAGCAATGCGTTTGGCTATGGCTGCTGGAATTTATTTTAAAGACAAAGCCCTTACAAACAATATCTTAGTAGGAAAAGATACAAGAAGAAGTGGTTATATGATAGAAAATGCTATCGTTTCAGGACTTACTTCTATAGGTTATAATGTTATAGAAATAGGTCCTATGCCAACACCTGCTATTGCGTTTTTAACTGAAGATATGCGTTGTGATGCAGGGATTATGATATCAGCTTCACACAATCCTTACTATGATAATGGCATTAAATTTTTTGATGCACACGGAAATAAACTTGATGAGCAAGCAGAAGCGAAAATAGAAGAAATTTATTTTAATGATAAACTCATAGAAGAGGCAAGAACAACAAAATCACAAATTGGTCAAGCAAAAAGAATTGATGATGTGATAGGAAGATATATTGTTTCTATAAAAAATTCTTTTCCTAAAGAGCTGACTTTAAAGTCTTTACGCGTTGTGTTAGATGTGGCTCATGGAGCTTCTTATAAGGTAGCACCTACGGTTTTTAAAGAACTTGGTGCAGATGTGATTGTGATCAATGATAAGCCAAATGGTTTAAATATCAATGAAAATTGTGGGGCTTTACATCCTTTAAATTTAGCTTTAGAAGTAAAGAAATTTAGAGCAGATGTTGGTTTTGCTTTTGATGGGGATGCGGATCGTTTGGTTGTTGTGGATGAAAAAGGCGAAGTAGCTCATGGAGATAGTCTTTTGGGTGTTTTAGCTTTATTTTTGAAAAAACAAGGCAAGTTAAAATCAAGTGTAGTTAGCACTATAATGAGCAATGGTGCTTTAAAAGAGTTTTTAACTAAACATAAAATCACACATGAAACTTGCAATGTAGGCGATAAATATGTACTTGAAAAACTCAAAGAATGCGGTGGAAATTTTGGTGGTGAGCAGAGTGGGCATATTATCTTTAGTGACTATGCAAAAACTGGAGATGGTTTGGTAGCTGCTTTACAATTTAGTGCTTTAATGCTAAGTGAAGCAAAAAGTGCAAGTGAAATTTTAAATCAAGTTAAACCTTACCCACAGCTTTTGCATAATCTTAAAATTTCAGAGAAAAAAGACTTAAGCAAGCTTGCAGGCTTAGAAGAGTTGAAAAAAGATTTAGAAAAAAAAGGAATTGCTAGTTTGTTTAGGTATTCAGGTACAGAAAATTTAATACGCTTATTACTTGAAGCAAAAGATATTAAGCTTTTAGAAAAAGAAATGAAAGCTGTTGAAAGCTTTTTTATGAAAGCATTGAATGCTTAAAATTTTATCTTTAAAATTTTGGCTTGTTTTTGCTTTAGTTTTTATACTAGATCAAGTAAGTAAGTATTTGTTTTTGCAAGGGCTTGAGTATAGGGGTGAATTTTTTGATTTAGTTTTAACCTATAATACCGGTGTAGCCTTTTCAATGTTTGCATTTTTAGGAGAGTATTTAAAATACATACAACTTGTTTTTATTTTAGCTTTGTTTGTGTATTTGCTTTATCAAAAAGAATTTTTTAAAACACATTTGATCGCTTTTGCTATTATGCTATCTGCTGGGTGTTCAAATTTACTTGATCGCTTTGTGCATATAGGTGTGGTGGATTTTGTATTTTGGCATAAGTGGTTTGAATTTGCTGTGTTTAATTTAGCTGATGTGATGATAAACATTAGTGTAGCTTTGATTTTAATAAAAGAAATTTTTAATAAAAAAGGAGAAAAATGTTAGATTTTTTAACTGACTGGTATTTGTGGATTAAAATGGTGCATTATTTAGCTTTTGTTTCTTGGATGGCTGGATTGTTTTATTTACCAAGACTTTTTGTCTATCATACAGAGCATAAAGATAATAAAGGCTTTGTAGAAGTGGTAAAAATTCAAGAAAGAAAATTGTATTTTTATATCCAAACTCCTGCGATGATAGTAACTTTAATAAGTGGAAGTTTGATGTTGCATGTAAATAAAGTTTTGATGGTTGGATCAGGATTTATGCATGCTAAATTAACCTGTGCTTTGCTTTTGATTATTTATCATTTGCAAAATTATTATTATTTAAAACAACTTCAAAATGATACTTGCAAAAAGAGTGGGAAATTTTTTAGAGCTTATAATGAAATTCCAACGATATTATTTATAATTATTGCTATTATGATGGTGGTAAGACCATTTTAGTAAAAAGCCTTTAAAGGCTTTTTATCCTTTAAACTCCATACTTTTAAAATCAAGTGGATCAACATTTTCTTGCATGATATTAATGTGTTCTTTATCTTGTAAGCGTTTATTATCTCTAAATACAGCACGCACTAAATCCATACCGGTGTAAAAATCTTTCATTAATACCATAAACAAATAACGCCCAAATTCACTTGTGTATAAAGTATTATTTTCTTTTTTTATAGCTTTACTTAGCTTAAGACCTAAAAGTTCTATGAAAAGATCTTTTTCTAAATTGCAATCTAAAGTTTTGTTAAATTTATCAATCTCGATTTTACCTGCAAACATTTCAGTTAAAAAGACATATTTGATGATTTCTTTTTTACTAAAATTAGCTTTAGCAATATTTGCATTTTGCTTTTCTTTGATGAGTTTAGAATAATCATTTAAATTAAAAGCATTGATTAAAAGCTCTCCATCTAAAAAGCTAAAAGCCCCACTTCCTACACCCAAATACTCATGATGGCTACTTACATACTCATCATTAAAGCTACTTTTTTCTAAAGAAAATGACCATGCATTATTTCTTTCATAATCTTTGAAAAAATCTATAATGATTTTATAAAACTCAAATTCATTATCTTTAAAACTTACTCCTAGAGTTTTTGCGATATTATCTTTTGTGAGGTTTGATTTCATTAAAGGATAAGTTGTGATTTGTTGAGGTTTTAAATTTTTGGCTATTTCTAAATCATTGAGTAATTGCTCTTTAGTTTGAGAAGGAAAGTTAAAAATCAAATCAAGACTCATAATAGGAAGCACGCCTATAGCTTTAGAAAGCTTTTCTTGAAGCTCTTTACTTGAACCAAATTTATGATATCTTGCTACTTTTTTTAAAGTATCATCATCAAAACTTTGTATACCACAACTTAAACGATCTATAAGCCCTTTAAACATTTCTAGCTTTTTAGGTTCGATATGATTAGGATCGCTCTCACAAGAAATTTCTTTAATATTAAATAATTTTTTGCAAAGTTCTAAAGTTTTAGCAAGTTCTTCTTCATTAATTAAAGTAGTACCACCACCCACATACATAGAAGTAAAATCAAATCCTTTGTCTTTGATTTGTTTGATTTCTTCTCTTAAGCTTTCAAAATATCTTTTTGCTAAATCTTCACTATAATAATACTTATGAAAACTACAATATGGACAAAAAGTATGGCAAAATGGTATATGAGCATAGAGCATATAAGATTTTTTTGGATTAACTTTTTTTTCTTGTCCTTCTTTTAAAAGTTTCACATCAAAACCATTCTCTAAAGATTTTTGCATGGCTTTATGTGAGTAAGAAAGAGCTAAGTTTTGTAAAAAATTCATATTTTTCCTAAAAATTTCATTTTGTAGTTATTTAAAAAGACTATAATTGTATCATATTTTTACAAAGGCTTTATAATGAAAAATATTTTTATAGCATTTTTTGTATTTTTATTAGGGCTTATAAGCGTGTCAAATTCTGCACCTTTAGATGAAATTTTTCAAGATGTTAATGTTTCAGGTAATATGCGTTATCGTTTTGAGCATAATAGCCCAAAAGATAGAGGAAATAATAATTTTAATCAAAGAATTCAAATTCAAATGCATTAACAACTAAGCCTTAAGGCTCAGTTGTTATAAAAGTTTTCTTTTAAGTTTTCTTCCATAGCTTTGATATTTTCTTTTGATTCTTCTTTAGCGTTAAATCCACCACCAAAGGCTTTCATAACATCTACAATGGAATTTGCAAGCTCATAAGATGAGTTAGTATAAGAAAGTTTAGCATTTAAATAATTTCTTTGATCTTGTAAAAAATCAGCTAAATTAATCACGCCATTTTCATATCTTAAGGTAGAAATTTCATAAATTTTACTTTGAGCTAGAAATAAATTTTTATAATTTTGCTCATTTTCATAATAGCTTTGGCGGTTAAATAAAGCAAGTCTTATTTCTCCAAAGGCTGTTTTTAAGGTGTTTTCATATTGTAAAAACGCTTCATCTTTGGTAAGTTTTGCGATATTAACATTATTCATAATCTCACCCCAATGAAAAATCGGCATTGCAAAATTTCCAGCTACATTCCAAGTATTACTTCCATGTTTAACTAAAAGATCTAAATCATTACTTTGAAAACCCAAAAGTCCTGTTAAAGAAAGGTTTGGTAAAAATGCAGTTCTGGCTACTCCAACAAGATAGTTTTTTTCTTCTAAAATTTTTAAACTAGCTTGTATATCAGGTCTTTGAAGTAAAATTTCACTACCAATACCTTCAGGTATGCTAAGCTCGTATTGTCCTATTTTTTTATACTCTATGCTATTATAAAGTATATCATCAATATCATTTGAAGTTAAGATTTTTAAAGCTTTGGTATTAGCTTCTTTTTGAATTTTAGCATTTGTGAGTAAAACTCTTGAATTTTCAAGTTCAGCTTTAAATTTGTTAAGCTCATACTCACTAATTACTCCAAGTTTAAAATGCTCTAATTTTAACTCATAAGTTTTTTGGTAACTTTGGGTTGTTTCTTCTAAAATTTTTACTTGCTCACTTAAGCTTGCTAGATTAAAATAAGTTTTTACTACATTAGAAATTAAGCTTAATCTTGCACTTTCATAGTCAAACTCACTAGCTTGTAATTTTGCTTTTGAAGCATTATAAGTATCTCTGTATTTACCCCATAAATCTACTTCATAACTTAAATTTAAACCCATATTAAAATCATTGCCATAGATAAATTCATTACTTTTGTTGCTTGGAGCATTGATGCTAGTTTTTGCTCTTGCTCCGCTAGCACTTCCATCTAGTTTAGGAAGCAGATCGCTTCTTGCTATACCTAAAGCCTCATAAGCTTTTTGTAAATTCATATATGCAATTTGCAAGTCGTTATTGTTTTTTAAAGCTTGATCGACTAAGGTGTTTAAATAATTATCATCAAAAGCTTTCCACCATTGTTTGTTAATGCTAATGTTTTGATCTAAGCTTTTAGTGTAATTTACATTTTTAATTTCTAAATTTGGTTTTAAACTGCAAGCTGTTATTAAAAAACAACTTGCAAAAATTATTAACTTACGCATTGATTTTACCTCTTTTTTTATCAAGCCATTTATTAAAACTTTCTAGTAAATAGAAAAATAAAGGTACAAAGAAAATGGCTATAGTAGAAGCTGCTATCATACCACCTATAATACCTGTACCTATCGCATGGCGGCTTGCACTTCCTGCTCCATATGCAAAGAAAAGCGGTAAAATACCACAAATAAATGCCAATGAAGTCATTACAATAGGTCTAAATCTCAATTTTGCTGCACTAATAGAAGCTTCAAAAATACTCTTTCCTTTTTTAAGATGCTCTTCCATAGCAAATTCAACAATCAAAATGGCATTTTTAGCAGAAAGGCCTATTAAAAGTAAAAGTCCTGTTTGAAAATATATATCATTTTCTAATCCTCTAAGCCATACAAAAAGCAAAGAACCAAATACTGCAAAAGGCACAGCCGTAATTACTGCTAAAGGCATGAGCCATCTTTCATATTGTGCTGCTAGAATTAAAAATACAAATAATAGTCCTAGCATAAATGCTATTTGTCCAGCACCGCTACTTGTAACTTCTTGATAAGCTGAACCTGACCAAGCAATAGAATAATCCTCTCCTAAAGTTTCTTTTGCCACTTGTGCAATTGCATCAATGGCTTGTCCTGAAGTATAGCCAGGAGCAGGATCACCTTGCACTAAAGCCGATGGAAACATATTAAAGCGTTTTACATCATCAGGACCAACACTTCTTTGTAATGTTAAAACGCTATCTAGAGCTATCATAGAACCATCTTTTGATCTAACAAAGATGTTTTTTAAAGCATTTTGAGTATTTCTAAAATCTCCAATTGCGCTTATATTTACACGATAATTTTTTCCAAGCATAGAAAAATCATTTACATAATAAGTTCCTATGGTGGCATTTAGAGTGCTAAATACATCAGCTAAATTTAAACCATAAAGTTTTACTTTATCGCGATCAATTTCTAGTTTTAATTGCGGAAAATTAGTATCAAGCGTTGTTCTTACATTGTGAAGTTCGGGACGCTTGTTTGCTGCTTCAACTAATTTATTTACATCAACTTGAATTTGATCATAACTTTTTCCGCTACGATTTTGTGCATACATCTCAAAACCACCAGTTAAGCTTAAACCTTGGATTGGTGGTGGATTAACAAAGAAAGTTTGAAAATTTGGATTTAAGAAGTATTGTTTGTTATAAGATCCAACTAAATCAAAACTACTAATATCTCTATCATCCCAATTTTTCAAATTAACAAACATTGCTCCAGAATTTTCTTTTAAAGAACCTGTAAAAAGATCATAGCCTATAAGTCCTACCACATTAGTTACATTCTCATTTTTGCGGATTTCTTCTGCCATAGCATCCATTGATTGAGTAGTTCTATTAAGCGAAGATGCTGCGGGTAGATTGACAATAGTTAAAAAGTTTCCTTGATCTTCATTTGGAACAAGTGAATTTGGAACAAGTTTGAAAAGTCCATATAAACCACCCAAAAAGATTACAAAAATTAACATAAAACGCACTGTTCTTTTAAGTATATAAGCCACACCAGCACCAAAAACTTCGGTAGACCAATCAAAAATATCATTAAATTTTTTCACAAAGTAAAAAGGTTCACCTTCATTTCTTCTTAAAAAAATTGCACATAAAGAAGGAGTTAGTGTTAAAGCTACAAAGCCTGATATAGTAACAGATATTGCTAAGGTTATGGCAAATTGTTTTTGGATTTCTCCCACAAAACCTGATATAAATGAAACGGGTATGAAAACCGCACAAAGTACAAGAACTATAGAAACAACAGGTGCAGCAACTTCATCCATAGCTTTAATAGCTGCTTCTTTTATGCTTATATTTGGATCTTCATGCATAATTCTATCTATATTTTCAACTACTATAATTGCATCATCAACAACAATACCAATAGCCAATACTAAGGCAAAAAGCGTAAGTAGATTGATACTAAAACCTAAGACATATAATCCTGCAAAAGTTCCCAAAATAGAAACAGGAACAGCAATCATTGGTATAATAGTTGAGCGGAAATTTTTTAAGAACAAATACATTACAATTACAACTAAAATTAATGCTTCAAAGAAAGTTTTTACCACTTCTTTAATGGAAGCTTTAATAAATATAGTTGTATCATAAGGCACTTTATAAGTTAATCCTTCAGGGAAATTTTTAGAAAGTTCTTCAAATTTTTTCTGCACTAATTCTGCTGTATTTACAGCATTTGCTCCGGTTTGTAAGAAAATCAAAATAGGAGTAGCGTCATTTCCGTTTAATCTACCTTTAAAAGTATATTCTCTTGATCCTAAAGAAACTTCGGCTACATCTTTAAGTCTTAAAAAAGAGCCATCACTATTTGCTCTTATGATAATATCTTCAAATTCTTTAGTATTTTTTAATCTTCCTTGCATAGTTACTGAATACACATAAGGAGATCTTTCCACCACAGGTTCTTGACCTATCTTACCAGTAGCATATTGAGCATTTTGCTCGCTAACTGCAGCAATAACATCAGTCGCAGTAACTTGATATTTGTTTAACAAATCAGGATTAAGCCAAATTCTCATAGAATAATTTCTTGCACCAATAGCTACGGCATTACCCACACCAGGAACCCTAGCAAGATCATCTAAAATATTTAATGCAGCATAATTATACACTTCGAGTGAATCCATAGAGCCATCAGGAGAATATAAAGTAGCAACTTCTAATATACTTGAACCGGTTTTTCTTACACTAACACCAGTTTTTTTAACATCTTCAGGTAGTTTTGCCATAGCAGCTGAAATTCTATTATTAACATCAACTGTTGCTTGGTCAGGATCTGTACCTATATTAAAATATACACTTAAGCTCATATCTCCTGAAGAGCTTGAAGTTGAATCCATATAAATCATATTTTCAACCCCATTGATTGCATCTTCAAGAGGAATAGCCACCGTTTGAGCCACCGTTTGAGCATCAGCTCCTGAGTAAGTTGCACTTACCTTAACAACGGGTGGAGTTAAGGAAGGATATTGCTCCACGGGTAAAGAATAAAGTCCTATAATACCTGCTAAAGAAATAATAATAGCTACAACAGAAGCAAATACAGGTCTTTCTATAAAGAATTTAGAAAACATTATTTATTCTCCATTACGCTAACACTTGCACCAGGACGGATTTTTTTGAAGTTATTTAAAATCACTTTATCCCCATTTTTTAAGCCCTTGTCAATAATTGCTTTATCAGAAGTTTGATAAATAACATTAACAATAGTTTTAACTACTTTTCCATCTACAAGAGTATAAACATAAGTAGCACTATCATCTTGCAAAAGCGCAACTTGAGGAATTTCAAAACCATCTTTTTGAACAAAACCACCAACATGAACATTTGCAAAAGAGCCAGGCATTAAGTTTGAATTGTTGTTATCAAAAATAGCCTTTGCTTTTACTCCACCACTATGAGTATCTATAACGTTATCTACGAAATATAATTTTCCATTGAAAAGTTCTCCACCAACATTAGCTTGTACTTGGATATTTTCTAATTTCCAATTGCCGCTTTGAATATTTTTATTCATATTGATTTTATCTACATCAGAAATATAAAAATCTGCAAAAATTGGGTTAATGTTTGTAATGCGTACAAGTTCAGTAGATGAAGCATTTACATAATCACCCACATCCATTAATGCATCACCTAAAATTCCATCAAAAGGAGCACTTACTATGGTGTATTTTAAGTCTAATCTTGCATTAGCAAGTTTTGCTCTAGCGCTTTCTAGATTAGCTTTTGTGGAGTTAAATTTAGCTAAACTTGCATCAAATTCTTTTTGTGAAATAGCATTTTTTTCTATTAAAATACTATCTCTTTTAAAATTTTTTTCAGCATCATCAAAATTAGCTCTTGCTACCAAAGCTTCTCCATAAGCCATATTTACACTTGCTTGGTATTTGTCAGGTTCTATAAGAAAAAGCTTATCGCCTTTTTTTACAGCTTGACCACTTTTGAAGTATTTTGCTTTGATTTCACCGCTTACTTTAGGTTTGACTACTACATCTAATTCAGTACTTAATCTCGCAGGATAAGTAAATTCTAAAGGTAAATTAGCACTTTGCATAGTCATAATACTAACAGGTTGAGGAGGGAGTTGTTTAACTTGTGCATTCTTATCATCTGAACATGCTATAAAGATAAGAGAAGCGCAAGCTAGAGTTAAAAGTTTTGTTTTCATTTGTTTCCTTAAGTTATTTATTTAGCTAAATAAAAAGTAATTTATATTACAAAATTAATAAATACTATTTTATCAATCTTTAGTTAATTAAAATTAACAAGACCTTGAGTAAAAAGCTTTACGATTTTTTTTGCGTGGCTTTGTTGTTCTTTTTTATTCATTGAAACTTTATTTTCAAAAGTGCTTTGTATAAAAAATGTCCCTCTAAGCATAGCGCAAAAAGTATAACTTAAAAATTCAGCATTTTGAGCTAAAATTTCATTTTCTTCTTCAAATCTTTTTCGAAGAACATATTCTACTTCTTTTCTATTGCTTCCTTTAAACCATTTTCCAAAATCAAATTTTTCATTATAAATTTCAGAATACAAAAGTCTTACTATAGCTATAGTTTTGGTGTCGTTAAAAATCCCTAAATAAGCTTTTGCAAATTGATATAAGAATTCTTCTAAATTAGCATCAGGTGAAAGTCGCATATTTTTTTTCAAAATAGCTAAAAAATGATTTTCTGCAAAATCATTTAAAACCGCTTCAAATAAACCTTCTTTACTTTTAAAATGCTCATATACGCAAGAAAAAGATCCACCAGCTTGTTTGATAATATCTTTAAGATTAGTTGCTTCGTAGCCATTTTTTAAAAATGACTCCGCAGCGATTTGTTTGATTTTTTCAAGCCTTGCTTGAGATTTTGAAGAAATTCTTTTTTTCATTTTAGTATTTTTTATGCTCTATGATAGAATTTTTAGGATATACAAAATTACTCTCGCGTAATATGACAATATTTTTATCATCAAGTGCATAGGCTTTGATGGTTAATGGTATTACAGTGTCTTTTCTATCATTATCGGCTAGTTTTTTAGTAGCTTTTAAAACAACTATATGTTTATCTTTTTCGCCAGCTTTTAGTTTAAAAGATTTTTTAGGTCTAATGATTTCTAAGCCATCTTCAATGCCTTGTAATTTCACATCAAAATAATACTCATGAGTTTTATTATCGGTGTTTTGAAATAAAAATACATAAGCATTACTAATAATTAATTCTCCATCATGGGTTTTTCTGATTTGATAAAGCTCACTAGAACGGTTGATATTTAAAAGCATATTTTCTTTTTTACTTCCCATTAAAACTAAAGCCACAAAAACACCACACAAAACAACTAAATATCCAATAGTTCTAAATCTAAAATATTTTACTTTTTCCCTTGTTTCAATAGCTTTTGCACTAGTCCAATTAATTAAGCTAGGACGATTAAATTTGGCTTGAACTTTTGAACAAGCATCGGCACATTCAAGACAATTAATACACTCAAGTTGCATTCCTTGGCGTATATCTATATGTGTAGGACAAATTTTTACACAGGCTTCACATCCTATACATTCACCTTGTGGTGGCTTTTGATAAAGTTTGGTATGTCCATCATAAATCATACCTCCTCTTTTATCATCATATACTACTTGAACGGTGTTATTATCAAACATTACAGATTGAATTCTTGCATAAGGACATACATAAACACAAAATTTTTCACCCAAATATACTATATCAAAAGTAAAAGCCAAAGAAGCACAAAATAAAATCCCTAAAAGCAATAAATGATCAGCAGGATTTTGAATGTATGTAAAAAAATCTTCAGGTGGTACAAAATACCATAAAAATGCACTCATCATTAACAATGAAAAAAGATAAAAAATCACAATACTTAAAGCTTTTTTGACGAAAAATCCACTGACTTGCTTTTGTTTATTTGCTGTGCTTTTATGAATTTTAAAGATTTTTGTTTGCAAAAGATCTCTATAAATAACTCTAGCAATAGTTTGAGGACAGCTCCAAGCACACCAAATTCTTCCTGCTAAAGTAGTAACAAAAAGTATAGTTAAAAACATACCCATGATAACAAAAGGCATTAAATACAGCTCTTGAGTATCAAAAGCGATAAAAAATAAATTAAGTTTTTTATGATCAAAGCTTAATAAAAAGAAATGATTTCCATTTATTTTTATAAAAGGTAGTGCTATAAAAATGATCATAGAAATGATATAAGCTATATATCTTTTTTTAGTATAGTTTGTGATGTGAGCATTCATTTTATTTTCCTTAGAAATATTTCTTTATATTGTAGTATTAGAAAAATTAAATCAAACTTTGTCTTAATTAATAATTTATATTTAATTTTTATTTATATAATTATTACAAAAATAAGTTTTATTTTCAAGAAAATTATGATATAATCTTTATTTTAAAATTTATTTAAAGAAAGGTGGTGAGGGTCGTGCCAGGAATCAAGGTACATCCTAATGAGTCTTTTGATGAAGCGTATAGAAAATTCAAAAAGCAAGTAGATAGAAATCTAGTTGTTACTGAAGTTCGCGCTAGAAGATTTTTTGAGCCTATGACTGAAATTCGCAAAAAACAAAAAATTTCAGCACGCAAAAAAATGCTTAAAAGACTTTATATGCTTAGACGCTACGAGTCAAGACTCTAATACCAAAAAGCCGAGAAATCGGCTTTCTTCGTTAAAATATTTATGTTTTTTTGGATTATAATTATTCATTTTTTCGGACTTATTTTACCAGGACCTGATTTTTTCTTAGTAAGTTCATATGCATTAAGAGAAGGGGTTAAAAGTGCTTTAAAGGCAAGCTTGGGAGTAAGTTTAGCTGTTAGTATATGGATTATACTTTCTATACTCGGATTAAATGTCGTTTTTCATAAATTCCCATTTTTACAAATTATACTATCAAGTTTTGGAGCATTTTATCTTTTGTATTTATCTTTTAAGATTTACAAGAATACAAAAAATGATAAAATTAAAGTTCAAAAAACTTATATATCTGCATTTTTAAGTGGAATGATTACAAATTTATCTAATCCTAAAGCAATTTTTTATTTCGCCAGTGTTTTTGCAAGTTTTGATTTTACACAAATGCGATGGATGCTGATAGTCTTGATATTTGTTTTGATTTTAGAAACTATAATTTATTTTTCTTTGATTTCTTTATTATTTTCTAAACCATTTATGGTAAGAATTTATCAAAAGAATTTAAAACTTATTGATTATCTAAGTGCTTTTATATTTTTTGCTTTTGCTGTGTTTATTTTAAGTAGTAATTTAATGACTATGATAAACTAAAACAATTAATTTTTATTAATACTTTTTTTGTTAAAATCTTATTAAGTTAAATTTATAAATTTTTATAGGAAAGATTATGAAACACATTAAAACTATACTCAAACTTAGTATGATAAGTGGTATTGCTGCAATTAGTGCAGGTGCTTTAAGTGCATGTAGTAATAATACAAATGATTCTAGCAATAACGCTTTAAGTCAAGCGGCAAATACTCAAGGGGCCTTTGTTATTATTGAAGAAACCGCTCCAAATCAATACAAAATCAAAGATCAATTTCCAAGTGATGAAACTAGGGTAGTCTTAAAACAACTTGATGGAACTGAAAGGGTTTTAAGCAAAGAAGAAATGGATAAATTAATCCAAGAAGAAGCCGCTAAAATAGACAATGGTACTTCAAATTTAACAAATCCAAACAATGCCCAAATGAGTAGCGGGGGGCTTTCTTTAGGCGAGACATTGCTTGCGAGTGCAGCTGGAGCTATTTTGGGAAGTTGGATAGGTTCAAAGCTTTTTAACAATCAAAATTTTGCAAATCAACAAAGAGGAGCATTTTCAAATCAAAGTGCTTATCAAAGAAGTGTAAATAGCTTTAATAAAGCAAGTACAAGTGCTACTTCAGGATCAAATGCAAAAAAATCAGGCTTTTTTGGTGGTGGCTCTAAAGCTACTTCAAGCTCTACAAATTCTTTTGGCTCTTAAAAGGTGAAAAAATGAATTTTTTAAAAGTAAATCCTTTAGAAAAATCTTATTTAGAGCAAATAGGTTTTTCATGGCATACGGATAATGATGGAAGTGATTATTTAGATTCTAATTTAGTTTGCGTAAGGGAAGATGAAGCAAATGCATACTACGAAGCAGTTAATGAGCTTTATGATATGTTTGTAGCTGCTGCGCAAGAAGTGATTGATAATGATCGTTTTGACGAGCTTGGAATTCCTTTTAATTTGGTTGATGCGATTAAGATGAGTTGGGAAAATGATGTGCATTGGCATTTATATGGTAGGTTTGACTTAGCAGGTGGGCTTGATGGTAAGCCTATAAAACTAATAGAATTTAATGCTGATACTCCAACATCTTTATTTGAAAGTGCTATTTTGCAATGGGCTATTTTAAAGCAAAACAACCTAGATGAAAGCTCGCAATTTAATAATATATATGAAGCTTTAAGAGATAATTTTAAAAGACTTATAACCTTAGAAGAAGATGTAAGTGAATTTGAAAAATATTATGAAGGTTGGAAAATATTGTTTTCTTCAATTGCAGGTAGTGATGAGGATATGATCACAACAAAACTTTTAGCACATATTGCTAGTGAAGCTGGTTTTGAGAGTGAATTTTCTTATATTGATGAGGTAGAATTTTCACCCGAAGGAATTTTTAAAAATGATGTAAATTTTGAGTATTTTTTCAAACTCATTCCTTGGGAAAGTATAGCTATAGAAGAGGGTGAACTTGCTATGCTCTTAACTCAAATTATGCAAAATCAAAAAGCAATTATTTTAAATCCTGCTTATACTTTACTTTTTCAAAGCAAGGGTATAATGAAAATTTTATGGGAGCTTTATCCAAATCATCCTTTATTGCTTGAAACAAGTGATGAACCTTTAGTGGGTAAAAAATGTGTTAAAAAGCCTGTTTTTGGTAGAGAAGGAGCAAATGTTTCTATTATAGAAGCTAATGGAGATATAAGTTTTGAAACAAGTGGAGATTATCAAAACAATCGTTTTGTGTATCAAGAATTTGCTGAGTTTAATCAAAATGAAAATGATTATTATCAAGCAGGAGTTTTCTTTGCTTATGAGGGTTGTGGTTTAGGTTTTAGAAAAGGTGGTTTGGTGCTTGATAATTATTCTAAATTTGTAGGGCACATTGTTAAAGGATAAAAAATGAAAATAGTATGTTTAGACGCTGCTACTTTAGGTGGAGCTGATTTAACAGCTTTTGAAAGTATTGGGGAATTTATAAGTTATGAACTTACATCTAAAGATGAGGTTATCTCAAGAATATCTGATGCACAAGTTGTGATGATAAATAAAGTCATCATTGATCAAGAAGTTATAGATAACACTAATTTAAAGCTCATTTTGCAGCTTGGCACAGGGGTAAATAATATAGATGTAGCTTATGCAAATTCTAAAGGTATAATAGTAAAAAATGCAGCTGGGTATTCTACCAAAAGTGTTTTAAGTCATACATTTGCTTTGCTTTTTGCTTTTTTAAATCAAATCCCATATTATGATGGATGGACCAAACAAGGGCTTTGGGTAAAAAGCCCAATATTCACTGATTTTAGTAGAACTTTACATACTCTAACAGGAAAAAAACATGGTATTATAGGGCTTGGAGTTATAGGTAAAGAAGTAGCTAAGGCTTCGCAAATATTTGGAGCAAATGTTTGTTATTATTCTACCTCAGGGGTTAATAATGATGATACATATGAGAAAGTAAGCCTTGAAGAGCTTTTAAAAACTTCTGATGTGATAAGTATCCATGCACCTTTAAATGAAAAAACAAAAAATTTATTAAGCAAGAAAGAATTAATGCTTTTAAAAGATGAGGCCATTTTAATTAATGTAGGTCGTGGTGGGATTATTAATGAAGTAGATTTAGCTCAAATTATGGATGAAAAAAATATTAGAGTAGGGCTTGATGTGCTTGAAGTAGAACCTATGGTTGAAAATCATCCTTTGCTTAATATAAAAAATAAAGAAAATTTAATTATCACTCCACATGTTGCATGGGCTAGTGAAGAATCCATACAAAATTTAGTCCAAATCGTATTTAATAGTCTTAAGGAGTTTATAGAAAATGGCAAATGAACATAGTTTTGACATTAGTGGGGAAATTGACAAACAAGAGCTAAAAAATGCTTTAGAGCAAGCTAAAAAAGAGCTTGATAGCAGATATGATTTAAAAGGCATTAAAAGTGAAATAGAGCTAAATGAAAAAGAAAGTATTTATAAGCTTACTTGTTCAAGTGAAGCAAAAATTGAAGTGCTAAAAGATATTGTTATTTCAAAACTTATCAAAAGAGGGATTAACCCTAATGGTATTAAAGAGTTAAACAGGGAGAGTGGAGCAAATTTTAGATTGAATTTAAAAGTTAATGATGCTATTGATGCTGATAGTGCTAAGAAGATTAATAAAGCTATAAAAGATAGTAAGCTAAAGGTAACTTCAAGTATTAGAGGCAATGAAATTCGCGTAGTTGGTAAGCAAATTGATGATTTACAAAGCGTGATGAAAATAGTAAAAGAGCTCAATTTAGAACTTAATCTTAGTTTTAAAAACCTTAAATGATAAAGTTACTTCAAATAGTTTTTTTGTGTTTTGTGTGTGTTTTTTTAAGCTCTTGTGCTTTAAAAAGTAAAACACAATCACAAAGTGCTTATATTGTTTTAAAAACCCCTCAATTTAGATTTGCTGATTATGGCTTTTTATATGAGGGAAAAAATTTTACAAGTTTAGAACTTTATAGTGCCTCTAAGGCTTTACTTGAGTTAAAAATCATGGATAAAATTTGCATTAATGGTGTATGTTATGCAAAAACTTTTTTTAATAAAAGATTTTTTAATAATGAATATTATGATGATTTTTTGCAAGATTTAATTTACAAAAAACCTATTTTTTATGGGAAAAATAAGCAAATCACTTCTTGTGGTTTTACTCAAAATATTATAAGCAAAAATTATGATATTTTTTATGAGGTTTGTGATAAAAATATGAGTTTTAGTGACAAAAAATCTAAAATTAAATTTAGCATAAAATCAATATAAAGGAAAATATGAAAGATTTAAAACTTTTTCTTAATGATACTTTTAAAAGCAATATTTATAAAAACTTACAATGCAGTGAAGATGAAATTTTAATTTTAAAGCATTTGTGTAAAAATTATTTACAAGCAAATGTAAGCATTAATGCCTATAATCTTCTTAGTGAAGTTTTTAAAAATGATGAATATGAGTATTTAGATCATTTAAAAGATCTTAAAAATCTTATAGAAAAAGGTTTTATTATTCAAATTTTTTCTGATTTTAAATCGAGTAAAAACTCAAGTTTATTTTTAAATTTGTTACAATGCGAGTTAAGTTTAAGTGAGGTTTTTTTACAAATTTTAGAAAATAAAACTATACAAGATTTTATGCAAGATCAAATTTATGAAGATCATATTGCATATTTAAAAGATGAATTTTTTAAAATCGAGCTATATCAAAGATTGCGTTTTTTTGCTAAAAGCTCTCAAAGTAAGAATATTAAAAAAGATATAGCTATATTTGAAGCATATATTAAAGAGCGTTTAAAAAAGAGTAAAATTTCTAATGTTTTGGCAGATATTTTTAAAGAGTATGCTTTAAACGATAAAGAATGTTTGATATTTATTAGTTTATTAAAAGAAGAGTATTTGCTAAATACTGAAAATTCTTATAGTAGAGATTTTAATTTTTTACTTCATTTAATTAGCGAAGATGATGTTCAAAAACAAGAAAACAAAGTCTTACTAGAAGAAGATTCTAAGCTACTTAGTTCAAATCTTTTAGAATATGATGAATTTGTTAATTCTTTGGGTGATATAACTAAGATTTTTTATTTAAGTGATGATATTTTACAAAGAATTATTAATTTTAAAGAACCAAAGAAGAATAAAAAAATTAAACTTCAAAATTTAGTTAAAGAACAAGATATTTTTGAGCTAATTGAGCCAAATATTAATATAGATGATGTTATTATGCCCCAAAGCACTAAAGATCTATTGGAAAGTATATTAAAACAACAAGATAAAAAGGTTTTGGAAAGATTAAATAAATGGGGTATAAAAACAAATAAAAACATAGAAGCTAAGATAATTTTCTATGGTCCTGCTGGCACGGGTAAGACTATGAGTGCGCTAAGTATGGCAAAAGCTATGAAAAAATCTATTTTGAGTTTTGATTGTTCTAAAATTTTAAGCAAATATGTAGGCGAGAGTGAACAAAATGTAAGAAAAATTTTTGATACTTATAAAGAGCTTTGTCAAACAAGCAAACAAAGTCCTATTTTGCTTTTAAATGAAGCTGATCAATTTTTAAGTACTAGGGTAGAAAGTAGTGGCGGTGCTGATAAAATGCACAATCAAATGCAAAATATTTTTCTAGAACAAATTGAGCGTTTTAGCGGAGTTATCATAGCTACGACTAATTTTTTAGAAAGTTTAGATGTGGCTTTTTCAAGAAGATTTGAGTATAAAATAGAATTTAAAAAGCCAAATTACGAACAACGCTTGATGATATGGCAAAAAGCTTTACCTAAAAATGCTAAATTTGATGATAATTTTGATTTAAAAAACCTTGCTTTGTATGAGTTAAGTGGAGCTCAAATTGCTATGGTAGTTAAAAATACAGCTTTGAAAGCAGCTATTTCTAAGGACGGTGTTTTTAAAATGAGTGATTTTTTACATACAATAGAAAAAGAAATAGAATCTTCATTTGATAAAAATAAAATAGTTGGTTTTAAAAATTAAATTCACATAAATTTCACAAGCAGTTAATATCATTTTTTACTTTTATTTAAAGGAGAAAAAATGAAAATAAAATTAATGTTAGCTAGTTTAGTTTGTGCAAGTTCTATATTTGCAGATATGGTTGTAAGTCCAAATGCTCTACCTCAAAAAGCTCAAGAGTTTTTAAACACTCATTTTAAAGGTGTAAATGTAGGTTATGTAAAACAAGATGTAGATTCTTATGAAGTAAATTTAGTCGATGGGACTGAAATTGATTTTATCATCAATGGAGACTGGAAAGAAGTTGATGGTAAATACAAAGGCATTCCAACAGGATTTATCCCAAAAGAAATTATTGCAAAAGTACAAGCAGTACAACCAAATGCAGCTATTGTAGAAGTAGATAAAAAAATAAATGGCTATAAATTTAGAACAAACAATATGATGGAAATTTATACAGATTTTAAAGGTAATATTTTAGGCCAAAAATTCGACGATTAATAATCACCAACCCCAGCTTAGCAATTAACAC